>NZ_JBRREI010000018.1:0-84111 GCF_056760195.1 Stenotrophomonas sp. STEN020 | reverse complement strand
TGGGGGGCCGCGGGGGGGGTGTTTATTTCACCATATACCTTTTGGCCGGCTGTGTTGGTTGGGGTTACCCCGTTGTGTGTGTTGGTTGTGGCTTTTTTGTAAATTTTCTTTTTTGCCCTCCGGTGAGTCGTCTTTGCCGAAGCGCCGGTGTCAGCAGTCGTCCAGTACTTGGTTCAAGGAGTTGCTGCGCGATGCGCGTAACTCAGAACGCGCGTTGCCTGCCACTGACCATCACGCAGCCGCCAGATGATGACGAAGTCGGCCAGACCGTCACAGTGTTCACCTTTGAGGTCGCAGAACTGGTGTTGACCGCGTGCGATCGCGCCGAAATCCTTGATCGGAAACACTTCCAGGGTGCCTGGCAGCAGCTGCCGGGTGTAGTTGCCGCAGACATGCTTGCGGGTGTTTGCCAGCATTGCCTCGCGGGTCCAGGTGACACCGCCGTTGTCGTGGTAGAACTCCACTGCCGGGTCGAAGTAGCTGGCGTGCTTTTCGAACTGGGCTGGATCGCTGCAATGGTTGAAGCTGTCGAACATGCCGTGGTCGAGTGCGGCGATGGTGTCGTGCAGGCTGGCATTGTCAGCATCGGCTGCATGCGCTGGGATCACCAGCAGCGAGCACAGCATCAGCAGCAGGGACGGCAACTTGGTTTTCATCGAGGCGACTCCGGTGGACATTGGAAGAGGATCAGGCGGCACGCGTGGCAACCGCAGGTGGCACCGCAGCCGCGCGTCGTGCGGGCCCAAGTACGGCGAGCTGGCCCAGCAGCAACAGCAGCAGCGCTGCGATGGGTAGATAGATCAGCGGCAGGCGCGGCAGCTCGTACTGGCTCATCAGCACCAGGTTCAGCGCATAGGCCAGCAGCAGTCCGAGGACGATGCCGGCGCTGCTCAGCAGCAGGTTCTCCAGCTGGAAGGAGCGAAGGATGTGCTTGCGGGTAGCCCCAAGGGCGCGGCGGATGCCGATCTGGCGGGTGCGCTGCTGCACCCAGAAGCTGGCAAGGCCGACGATTCCGAAGGCGGTCACCGCCAGCAGCGCGATGCTCACCGCCAGCAGCAGCCAGATCACCGAGCGATCGCGGTGATGGAAGTCGTCGCGCATCTGCGACAGCGTTCCTTGTTGCTCGATGATGCGGTTGGGGTCGGCCTTGTTGAGCGCAGCAATGGCGGCCTTGAGTACTGCCTCGCGCTGCTCCGGACTGGTGCGCAGCGCATAGGCGCCGTTGGAGACCCGGATCGGGAACACCATGCTGTTGAAGCGGTTGCCGAACTCCGCGGCCTCGCCCGGAGCCAGCAGGTCCTCGATCACGCCAACCACCTGGGTGGGCTTGCTGCCCCAGACATAGATGTTGCTGCCCAGCGCATTGCCATCTGGGAACAGGAATGTGGCCAGCGACTGGCTCAAAAGCACGCTGGGTACCGACGGGGCGCCGTCGCCAGCAGCGAAGGCGCTGTTCTCCAGATACTCGTCGGGCTTGAAGCCACGGCCTTCGCGCAGTTGCAGGCCGAAGGTCGGCAGCAGTTGGCCGTCGTCCATGTAGTTGGAGGCATGCACGCTGGGGCGGCTCTGGTCAGGCTGCAGGCGTATGCCCGAGCCCCAGACATTGTCGCCATAGGGAATCTGGTTGATGCTGCTGACCGCCTTCACGCCGGGGACTGCAGCAAGTGCGGCGAGATCCTGCTTGCGCAGGGCATCGTAGTTGACGTCAGGCAGCAGGCTGCTGGTGGCCAGATAGACCAGTTCGTCTTCGGCCACGCCGCTGTGCAGTTGGATCTGCGCAATGCGGTTGCTGATGATGAAAACCGCATTGCAGATGATGGCGCAGCTGATCGCGATCTCGAATATGACCAGCAGCGCGGCGATCTTGTGCCGGGATAGCATCGACAGGATGGGACGGATGTCCAAGGGAGTTCTCCGTGGCGGCGCAAGCTGCCGTTGGTCGCTGGATGGATTCAATGCCATCGCGTCATTGGCTCTTGAGCTGCAATGCAGGCGGGATCTGCATTGCACGCCAAGCTGGCAGCAGCCCAGCAAGCAGGCTCACGCCAACGGCCAGAACGAAGGTCATCCAAAGGGTAGTGACATCCATCTGCGCCAACTGTGCGTACTCGTCCGGTTGCTGGCGGATCAGCCACAGGCCCATCGCCGCGAAACCCAGCCCCAATACTCCGCCGGCCAGCCCGATGGAACCGGCTTCGACAAGGCATTGCTTGAAGATGTCGCTGCGCGAAGCACCCAGCGACCGGCGTATGCCGATCTCGCCACTGCGGCGCAGGAACTTGGCCAGCAGCAGGCTCACCGTGTTGATCAAGCAGACCAGCAGGAAGCCGAAGGCCAGCCACATCTGCAGGCGCACGTCGTTGGGTACGATGCGGTTGAAGTCCAGCCAGCCCATCACGTCATGCAGACGCACATTGGTGGGGCGTTCGAAGCGGCCACTGGCGCGCTGGCTATCGGAATAGTCAGCCAGGTATTTCAGGTAATCGCGCGCTTTCTCCGGAGTGTCCAGCTGCACCCAGTACTGCAGCCAGGCACAGGGCGCGGTCAGGCCGCGATTGCCTTCGGCATCTTCGCTGCTGCCCCAGCAGTTCATGCTGCCCTGGGTATCCAGGGTCAGTGCGCGCGAGGTGGAGAACGGCAGCAGGACCTGTTCGTCACCGCCATAGCGCTGGCTGGTGAGGTCATAGAAGCGCGGCGTCGGGTTCCAGTTGCCAAGCACGCCGACCACCTGGAACACACCTTGCGGCAGGCGCAGTTGCTTGCCGATGGCGTCCTCCGTGCCGTACAGCCGCTGCGCCAGTTTGCGGTCGATGACCGCAACCAAGGCGTGGCCATCATCATCGGCCGCGCTCCATGCATCGCCAGCGGCCAGCGGCACTTCGAACATCGGGAAGAAGTCAGCCGAGGTATAGCGCGTCATCACCCGGAACGGCTGTGCGGCGCTACCCGTAGGCAGCACCGTCACCGAGCCGGCTGACATCAGCGCCTGTCGATCGCCGCGCTTCTGCCGTAACAACTCCTCTGCGTCGTAGCGGGTCATCTGCGCCAAAGGATCCGATTCCAGCGTGGCGTCCTTGCCCAGGCTGCGCGGCTCCAGCTGCGGGTAGAACAGCTGTTGGCTCTTGCCTGGAATCGGATCCCCTGACAATACGAAGTACAGGCCAAGGGTAGTCATGGTCGCGCCGATACCTACCGCGATGGTAAGCACCATCAAGGTGGTCAGTACCTTGTTGCGGCCGAAGCCGCGCCACGCCAGTTGCAGGTAATAGCCGAACATGTCGCTTCCTTGAACCGACGGATCAGGTACTGCGGGTGGCCACCGCCGGTGGAATCGATGCCGCCTTGCGGGCCGGGCCGAACACCGCGATCTGGCCCAGCAGCCACAGCAGCACCGCGCCAACCGGCAGATACAGCAGCGGCAAGCGTGGCAGCTCGTAGCGGCCCATCAGCCACTGGTTGAGCAGGTAGGCCAGCAACATGCCGACCACGATGCCGATACCGGCCAGCAGGAAGTTCTCGGTCTGGAAGTAGCGCAGGATCTGCGCGCGGGTAGCACCCAGGGCGCGGCGGATGCCGATCTGCTTGGTGCGCTGCTGCACCCAGAAGCTGGCCAGGCCGATGATGCCCAGTGCGGTCACCAGCAACAGAAGGCCGCTGACGATCAGCAGCAGGCCGATCATGTCGCGGTCATTGGCAAAATACTTGGCGCGCTTTTCTTCGACGGTCTGCTTGCTGTAAATCAAGCGATTGGGATCGTTCTTTTCCAGCGTCGCCACTGCCTGCTTCAGCACTTCGTCACGGCGTCCCTGCTCGGTGACGCGCAGGATATAGCGGCCGCCGTTGGAGAAGTTCATGCGGATCGGAAAGATGAGCGAGTGGGTGCGGTTGTTGTCCTGCATGTTCGGACGTAGCAGGGTCTGCGCCACGCCAACCACGGTGACCGGGATGTTGGCCATGTACAGGGTCTTGCCAACCGCATTGCCGTCCGGAAAGAACTGCTTGGCCATGGCTTCGGTGAGAATGGCCGGCGCTTTGAGCTTGCCGAGGTCTTCCACTTTCTCCAGCACGTCGCTGCTCTGGTACTCATCGGCATTGAAGTCGCGGCCGGCGACCAGCTTGACTCCCAGGGTCTTGAGCGCGTTCTCGCCCACCATGTACTGGGCACCATTGATCGACTGTGCTTCGGGCTCCGCGGTGATTGCCAGCGAGGTGTTCCAGGAGCCGCCCTGGAACGGCAGCTGGTTGATGATGGCCACGCTCTCGACGCCGGGGATGCCACGCAGCGAGGCGATGTCTTCGGCAGTGCGGGCGTCGGCATCAACCTGCTCACCGATACCGCTCAGGCCTATCTCGATCAGGTTGTTGTCATCGATGCCGCTGGCCAGCTGCATTGCGTCGATGCGCTGCGACACGATGAACAGTGCGTTGCAGATGATGGCGCAGCTCAGCGCGATCTCCAGCACGATCAGTGCGGCGGCTGTCTTGTGCCGCGACAGCGTGGAGAGGATGGGGCGGATTTCCATGAGGTTTCTCCGGGGAAGCGTGGAGCTGGGAATGGGATTTGGTTGGGAGTGGCGAGGGCGAGAGCAACTGCGCCCCTCCCCAACGCTCCCCTGCGCGTTGCGCAGGGGAGGGGGTAATGGCGTTACTGACTCTTGAGCTGCAGTGCCGGGGTTACCTGCATGGCACGCCAGGCAGGCAGGATGCCGGCGAGCATGCTGGCGAACACGGCCAGGGCGAAGGTGACCAGCAGCATCGAGCCATCCAGGTGGGCGAGCGAGGCGTATTCGGCCGGCCGCTGACGCACTGCCCACAGCCCGAACAGCGCAAACACCAAGCCCAGCAGGCCGCCGGCCAGGCCAATCGTGCCGGCCTCGATCAGGCACTGTTTGAAGATTTCTGCGCGGCTGGCACCCAGCGCACGGCGTACGCCGATCTCGCCGCTGCGACGCAGGAACTTGGCCAGCAGTAGGCCAACGGTATTGACCAGGCAGACCAGCAGGAAGCCGAAGGCCAGCCACATCTGCAGGCGCACGTCGCCAGGCACCGCATTGCGGTATTCCATCAGGTCCATGACATCACGCAGGCGGGTGTTGGCCGGGCGCTCGAAGCGGCCGGCAGCGCGCTGCTGTTCGGAGTAGTTGTCCAGGTAGGCCTTGAAGTCCTTGGCATCGCCGGGCGAGTTCAGCTCGACCCAGTACTGGATCCACGAGCACGGCACGTTCACTGCTGTGGCGTCATTGACCAGTTCGCGGCCGAAGCAGTTCATGCTGCCATTGCGACCCAGCTTGAGCTCCAGTGCGGTGCTGAAGGGCAGGTAGACATCCTCCTCGGAGTCGAACTTGCCCGAGTACAGGTCGTAGAACTTGGGGGCGGGCTTCCATTCCTTGAGCACGCCGACGATGCGCATTGCATTGCCCTCGACCAGCACTTCCTTGCCGACGCTGTTCTCGCCCTTGAACAACTTGTCATTGAGGGTGTCGCTGATCACCGCGACGCGGCTGCGGCCCTGGTCCTCGTCGCTGCTCCAGCCCTGGCCGAACGCGAACGGCGTATCGAACATCGGGAAGAAGTCGGCCGAGGTGTAGCGCATGCTGATGCTGAAGGGCTTGAGTGCGTCGATGCGCGGATCGACGATGCCGCCGCCGCCGGTCATCATTGCCTGGCGCGGCGCCTTCTTCTGCCGCAGCAGTTCTTCGGAGTCGAAGCGCGTCATCTGCATCTCGGGTTCTTCGCCCGGCTTGTAGCCTTCCTTGGTATAGGGGTCCAGCTGCACATAGAACAGACGATCGCTCTTGTGCGGGATCGGATCACCGGACAGCACCTTGAATACAGTCAGGGTGGTCATCGCCGCGCCGATGCCGAGCGCGATGGCCAACACCATCAGCGCGGTCAGGATCTTGTTGCGGCCGAAGCTGCGCAGCGCAAGTTTGAAGTAGTAACTGAACATGGACGATCCTTGGCAGCTCAGGCGCTGCGCGTGGCGACGATGGAGGGAATGGGGCTCAGCCCTGGTTGTCGGCAACGGCGGCGATGCGTGCGGCGTGTGCCAGCACCGGCTCGCGGATCAGGTCGGTGGCCTGGCCGTCGACGATGTGCACGTTGCGCTGGGCGCGTGCAGCCAGTTCCGGATCATGGGTCACCATGACGATGGTGGTGCCCTGGCTGTTGATCTCTTCCAGCAGCTCCATCACGCCACGTGCCATCTGTGTATCGAGGTTGCCGGTCGGTTCGTCGGCCAGCAGCAGGCGCGGGCTACCAGCCAGGGCACGGGCGATTGCAGCACGCTGCTGCTGACCGCCGGACAGTTCGGCCGGGTAGTGCTTCATGCGTGAACCCAGACCGACATCGCTCAAGGCCTTTTCGATGCGCTGCTTGCGCTCGGCCGAAGGCATGCCGCGGTAGCGCAGCGGTACATCGACGTTGTCGAACAGGTTGAGGTCGGGGATCAGGTTGAAGCCCTGGAAGATGAAGCCGATCTTCTGGTTGCGCAGGCGCGAGCGGGCGTCATCGCCGAGGTGGCTGACGTCCTGGCCGTCGAGCAGGTACTGGCCGCTGGTGAAGGTTTCCAGCAGGCCGGCGATGTTGAGGAAGGTGGTCTTGCCCGAACCCGACGGGCCGGTGACCGCGACAAACTCACCTTCGCGCACATGCAGGTCCAGCGAACGCAGCGCATGGGTTTCGACCTGTTCGGTACGGAAGACCTTGGAGACGGATTGCATATGGAGCATGGGTATTCCTTTCAGCGACGGGGAATGTGGAAGGTGGAGCGGGACGGTGAAGCAGAGCAGCAGTTGGACGGGGGCGAGGGAGTCGAGCGTTTCAGCGTTGGCGGCGGGGTTCACGACAACCCGGACGATTGCAGCTTCTTCAATTCCCGACTCCCGACTCCCGATTCCCAGCTTTGAATCAATTGATCGACACGCGTTCGATGTCGCCGAACAGATCGGCACCGGAGACAACGATCTTTTCGCCCGGCTGCAGGCCGGAGACGATTTCAACTTCGCCCAGGCTGCTGACACCGGTCTGGATCGGACGGCGCACCGCTGTGCTGCCGCTGACCACATAGGCGTAGCGACCACCGGACTGTTCGACGAACGGGCCGCGCTCGACCTTGAGCACGTTGTTGCGGGTGTCCAGCAGGATGCGTGCGCTCATGCGCTGGCTTTGGCGCAGTCCCGGCGGCTGCTTGTCGGAGAAGCGCAGGCGGGCGACGACTTCGCCGTTGACCACTTCCGGCGACACCGCGGCGATCTCGCCCGGGAACGGCTGGCCGGAGCCGCTGGTGAGCTGGGCCGGCATGCCGATCGCCAGATCACGGGCGAAGCTCTCCGGCACCTTGATTTCAATTTCGAAGCGCGACAGATCAACCACACCCAGGATCGGTGCGTTGGTGGCGACCTGGGTGTGCTGGGTGGCCTGGACCTGGCCAACTTGACCGTCGAACGGGGCGCGCAGGGTCAGTGCATCTACCTGGCGCTTCACTTCAGCTACCACGGCTTCCTGACGATCCGCCATCAATCGCTTGTTACGTGCGTCCAGACTTGCGCCCTGGCTCTGCAGGCTGGCGTCCTGCTGGGCGTGCTGCAGTTCGATCTGGGCTTTCTTCAATTCGTCCTGGGCCTTGGCCAGGTCGACCTGCGGTACCGCACCACCATCAAAGCCGCGCTGGTAGCGCTGCAGGTCGCGCTCGGCGGCGACGCGCACCAGCCCGGCCTGGTCGGACAGCTTGGCGCCGGTGGCACGGGCCAGGGTGGCGTCCAGTGCGGCGCGGCTGGCTTCGGCTTCCAGGCCGGCCAGAGTGGCCTGTTCCTGCGCCAGCTTGCTGCGCAGTTCCGGGCTGTCGATCACCGCCAGCTCCTGGCCCTGCTTGACCACGTCACCGGCGACCACCTTCAGGGTCACGGTGCCGGCGGAGATGGCATACAGCACGGGGCTGTTGGCGGCGATGACGCGGCCGTCGGCAGCGATGTCGCGGACCAGGTCGCCGCGCTTGACCTCGGCAATGCGCAGGCGGTCACCGTCGAAGGAACGGCTTGCGCCCAGCCAGTTGCTGACGACGTAACCGATGCCTGCCACCACCACCGCGGTGATCACGGCAGGCCACATGTAACGCCGCCACACGGGTTGCGGGCGCTGGGTACTTACCTGGTCCTGGGCGGAGGTGTCGCGGATCATCGTCGGCTTCGCTGCTGGGGTTGGTATCTATTAAGCAGGCAGCGTGCCAACTCCAACTTATTGAATTTATTTGTAAAACATTCAGTGTTGTGAGTGTCCGGGTGTCCGCGGACGCTCGCGCGGACAGTGTCCGGGTGCCGATGTCCCGCCATGTCCGCTGGTTGTCTGATCCAGCTGACTTAGAATGTCCGCTCGTAATTACCAATGGGTAGGCCATGTGCGGGATTGTTGGGGCGATCGCTGATCGCGATGTGGTTCCGGTACTGATTGAAGGACTCAAGCGGCTGGAATACCGCGGCTACGATTCCTCCGGCATAGCGGTGCTTGATGCCGAGCACATCCGCCGCGTGCGCCGCACCGGCCGTGTTGCTGAAATGGAAAACGCTGCCATCGCCGAGCAGTTCCATTCAGTGATGGGCATCGGCCATACCCGCTGGGCTACCCATGGTGGCGTCACCGAGTCCAATGCCCATCCACATATCAGCCAGGGCGTGGCGCTGGTGCACAACGGCATCATCGAGAATCACGAGGAGCAGCGCGAGAAGCTGCTGGCGTTGGGTTATGTGTTCGAGTCGCAGACCGATACCGAGGTCATCGCCCACCTTATCCACCATCACCTCAAGGCCGATCACGACGACCTGCTCAGCGCGCTGCAGCGCACGGTCAAGGAATTGACCGGTGCCTACGCGTTGGCGGTGATCAGCGAGAACGAGCCCGAGCGCATGGTGGTGGCACGCATGGGCTGCCCGCTGCTGGTCGGCCTTGGTGATGGCGAGAATTTCGTCGCCTCGGATGTGTCGGCCATTCTGCAGGCCACCCGGCGGGTGATGTTCCTGGAAGAAGGTGATACCGCCGAACTGACCCGTCATGGCGTGCGCGTGTTCGATGCCAATGATGCACCGGCGCAGCGCGAACAGCGCATGTCGGATGTATCGCTGGCCTCGTTGGAGCTGGGCCCGTACCGCCACTTCATGCAGAAGGAAATCCACGAACAGCCGCGCGCGCTGGCCGACACCATCGAGGCGGCGATTGACGCTGGTGGTTTCCCGGCGGCCCTGTTCGGCAAGAACGCCGAAGCGGTGTTCAAGGACATTGAGGGCGTGCAGATCCTGGCCTGCGGCACCAGCTACTACGCTGGCCTGACTGCGCGCTACTGGATCGAGGCCATCGCCGGGCTGCCATGCAGCGTGGAAATCGCCAGCGAATACCGCTACCGCGCCGCCTACGCCAATCCCAAGCACCTGATCGTCACCATCTCCCAGTCCGGCGAAACCCTGGACACGATGGAAGCGCTCAAGTACGCCAAGTCGCTGGGCCACACGCATACGCTGTCGATCTGCAACGTGCCGGAAAGCGCGATTCCGCGCGCCAGCGAGCTGGTCTGTTATACCCGCGCCGGCGCGGAGATCGGCGTGGCCTCGACCAAGGCCTTCACCACCCAGCTGGCCGCGCTGTTCCAGCTGACCGTGGTGCTGGGCAAGCTGCACGGGAAGGTCGACGCAGAGCAGGAGAGCGGCTATCTGGAGCAGCTGCGGCATCTGCCGGGCAGCGTGCAGCACGCCTTGAACCTGGAGCCGCAGATCATCGCCTGGGCCGAGCGTTTCGCTGGCAAGTCGAATGCCTTGTTCCTCGGCCGCGGCCTGCACTACCCGATCGCTTTGGAGGGCGCGCTCAAGCTCAAGGAGATCTCCTATATCCACGCCGAGGCCTACCCGGCTGGCGAGCTCAAGCATGGTCCGCTGGCTTTGGTCGACGCGGAGATGCCGGTGGTGGTGATCGCGCCCAACGACAGTCTGCTGGAGAAGGTGAAGTCCAACATGCAGGAAGTGCGTGCGCGTGGTGGTGAGCTGTTCGTGTTCGCCGACCAGGACAGCAACTTCAATGCCTCCGAGGGCGTGCATGTGATCCGCACCCCGCGCCATGCCGGCGTGCTCAGTGCCATCGTCCACACCATCCCGGTGCAGATGTTGGCCTATCACACCGCCTTGGCACGCGGCACCGACGTGGACAAGCCGCGCAATCTGGCCAAGAGCGTTACCGTGGAGTAACGCAGGTGTCACCGGAGCGTAACCGGGCCTAGGGATAATCACTTCCAGCAGCCCGGTCCTCTCTCCCCCGACGTTGCTCGAAGCCCGGCCCAGCGCCGGGCTTTTGCTTTGTGGGGTGTCCGGGCGGCCCTTACAGACGGTGCCGGGGTTTTGCTTCACAGTGCCGACCGCGATGGTTCGCGGGATTGGCAGTTGCAAAATGTGATGAACATCATAAAAGCAATGATGTTCGCGCGCCGCTTTTGCCGGTTTACCTAATAGAGCCAGCAGAAAAACCGGCGCCGCCGGTGGGGATGTCATGACAGGGGGCTGTATGTGTGTTGCGAATGGCGTGCCGCCAGGTTGGGTGGTGCGCGTTCAGTGCTGGACGAAGGCTGCTGCTCACGCGGCGGCGGTTGGGCTGCGCGCATGAGCCGGCGTTACCACTTCATTGCCGGCCTGCCACGTTCCGGCTCGACCCTGCTGGCCGGCATCCTGCGCCAGAACCCACGCTTCCATGCGGCCATGAGCAGTCCGGTCGCCGGCCTGCTCAATGGCGCGCTGGAGCAGATGGGCGCGGGCGGCGAATCGGCGGCGTTCTTCGACGAGGCCAAGCGCAAGGCCATCTGCAACGCCATCCTTGATGCCTATTACGCCGATACCTCGGTGCAGCTGGTGTTCGACACCAACCGCCAGTGGACCGCACGCATGCACCAGTTGGCGGGTCTGGTGCCGGACTTCAAGCTCATCTGCTGCGTTCGCAACCCGGCCTGGGTGATGGACAGCTTCGAGGCCATCCACCGGCGCAATCCGTTCGACTACAGCCGCATGTACAACCCGGCCACACGGCAGACCGTGTACAGCCGCTGCGAACAGCTGATCAGTGCCGGTGGCGTGGTCGGCGGTGCCTGGACCGCGCTCAAGGAAGCCTATTACGGCGAGTTCTCCGAGCGCCTGCTGTTGGTGGACTACGAACTGCTGACCCGCCACCCGGCGCGCACCATGCAACTGGTCTACCAGTTCCTGGGTGAAGCGGAATTCGCGCACGACTTCGACAACGTCGAGTACGCCGAAGAAAGCTTCGACCAGCAGTTGGGTGTGAAAGGGCTGCACGACGTGCGCCGCAAAGTCGAGTTCAAGGCCCGTCGCAGCATCCTGCCGCCGGATCTTTTCAACAAATACCAGGACATGGATTTTTGGCAGGACCAGACGGGCACATCGGCCGGCATCATCGCCGCCCGTCGTTCCGAAACCCAGGCTCCGCTCATCACCAAGGCTACCCCATGAAGCATGCACTGCTCGGCGCACTGTCCACGCTGTTGCTCCCGTTCTCGGCGCACGCTGCCGCATCCTCTGCAGGGGGCTATCTGATGCGCGGTGGCTATCAGCCACGCAGCTACATGCGGATGGGGCAGGGGGATGCTGTCGCAAGCCTGCCGCTTGGCAAGGCCAGCAGCCACAAGCAGCGGCCCGCTGTCGAGCAGTCCAGCGATACGCTGGACATCCAGCAGCATGCAGGCATCACCGAGCTGGTGGTGATCGACAGCTCGGTGCAGGACCGGGCCACCCTTTATGCGGGACTCAATCCCGGTGTCGGTGTGGTTGAGATCGATGCGGGTCGTCCGGGGCTGCCGCAACTGGTGCAGGCGCTGCGGGGATACCGGGACCTTGCCGCGATCCATGTGGTGTCGCATGCCAGCCCGGGTGCGTTGCAGCTGGGCAGCAGCCGCATCACTGCCGAATCCCTGCACGCAGAGTTGGGTACGATGCAGGCGTTGCGTGCTTCGGTGCGCGAAGGCGCGGACCTGCTGTTCTATGGCTGTGATCTGGCTGCCAATGCCGATGGCGGCGCACTGCTGGATATCGTGCGCAGTGGAACCGGGATGGATGTGGCTGCGTCCAGCAACCTCACTGGTGCCGTGGCGCTTGGAGGGGACTGGGAGCTGGAGGAACGCCGGGGCGGCATCGAGAGCGGATTGGCGTTCTCAGAAAAAGCCCTCAAAGATTTCTCGGGAGTGCTTGTGGCATCTTCCGGGACAAAGACCTTCCAGACAGGCTGGGTCGACAACAATGCAAACCTCACTTCGACCGATTTCATCCTGACGGCAAAAGATGCTGGAGGTAGCCCGATCCCCAATGTGAGTATCTATTCGTCCTCTCCTTTTGCTGCTTATCTGCAGACGGGTTACAACACCAGTACCACGGGGACCTATTTTCAGGTCGCAGCAGATGGCACCAATACCGGTTCGTTCGAGCTTGCCGGGCTTGTGGCCGGTGAATATGGATCGGGGCAATTTACCAACCTGCATATCGTCGGCATAAAGCCGGATAACAGCACGGTTGTATCTGGAACGATCAACGGGACCGGATCTGCGAACGAGACGTTTACATTCGGTGCGGGTCAGCTGGTGAACTTCTCGGGCGTCAAACTGAAAGCCTTCAAGCTTGTATTCGACACCAGCTCTGGATCTGGGACCAAGCCATTCTTCGAGTTCCGGAACTTCACCGTTACCGGTGCGCAGGGGCCGGTGCCGGTTGTGTCGGACTCGCGCATAAGCATCTCCGGTGCCAGCGGAACCGGCGGCACCTACAAGATCGGCAACACCGTTACTGCGACCTGGAACAACACCGCCGGTGGTGACAACAACTCCGGAATCAACGGCGTCACCATGGATTTCAGCCAGTTTGGCGGCGGCACAGCCATAGCGGCCTCGAACAGCGGCAATACTTGGACTGCGACGTATTCCATTACGTCGGGCTCCATCGATGCAACCAACCGCAACATCAGCGTCAGCGCGACCAACGCAGCCGGCACAACCACCACAGCAGATACCACCAATGCAATCGTAGATAACATCGCGCCAACGGTGACAGACGCGCGGATCAGCATCAGCGGCGCTACTGGAACCAGCGGTGCCTACAAGATCGGCGATACGGTTACCGCCACCTGGAACAATACCGCCGGCGGTGACAACAACGCCGACACCATGGCCAGCGTCACCGTGAACTTCACCGCGTTCGGTGGTGGTGCGGCAGTCGCAGCCACCAACAGCTCGGGTACCTGGACGGCTACCTATACGATCGTTTCCGGCAGCATCGATGCCACCAACCGTAACGTCAGCGTGACTGCCACCGACAATGCGGGAAATGCGACGGTAACTTCCGACACCACCAATGCCACGGTGGACAATAATCCGCCTTCTGTCACCAGCATCGCTGTCTCCGGTTCACCATTGACGACCGATACGTCGATGGCCTTCACCGTGACCTTCGATGAGGCCGTGGTGAATGTCTCCACCGACGATTTCACCCTGGTGGGAACGGGGACCGCTACCGGCACCATTACCAGCGTATCCGCATCCAACGGTTCATCGGTCGACGTGAACATCGCCAGCATCTCTGGCAATGGAACCATCAAGGTGAATCTCAACGGATCGACCAACATCGCCGATGATGCAGGAAATTTGATTCCGTCCTACAACGGTGGCAGTCCCCATGCCGTTGCAATCCCCGCCGTACCGGGAACACCGACCATAGGTACTGCGACGGCGGGCGATACGCAGGCGACGGTGACTTTCACCGCACCCGCCAGCAACGGCGGTTCGCCGATCACGAGCTATACGGCAACTGCCAACCCCGGCGGTGCCACCGGAACCTGTACCGGGCCGGCGGCTTGTACGGCCATCGTGGGCGGCTTGACCAACGGCACGGCCTATACCTTCAGCGTGACTGCAACGAATGCCGCTGGCACGGGCAGCGCGTCCGGCGCATCAAACAGCGCCACCCCGATGGCCAACCAGGTCATCACCTTCGCCCAGCCGTCCGACTACAACTTTGGTGCTACGCCTACGCTGACTGCCAGCTCTGCCTATGCAGGAAGTGGGGCAGCAACGGGCTTTGCGATTGGCTTCACTTCGTCTACGACAGGCGTTTGCACCATCACCAGTGGCGGTGCGTTGACCTTCGTCTCCGCAGGCACCTGCACCATTAATGCCGACCAGGCGGGTAACTCGTCGACGAATGCTGCTTCTACCGTTACCCGTAGTTTCACGGTCATTGCGATCGTGCCTGCTGCGCCGGCCATCGGTACGGCGACTCCGGGCGACCAGCAGGCAACGGTGACCTTCACTGCACCGGCAAGCACCGGTGGCGCGGCCATCACGCCGAACGGGTATACGGTCACTGCAAACCCCGGTGGGTCTACCAAAGTAGGCTCATCCTCTCCGATGACCGTGACCGGGCTGACCAACGGTGTCTCCTACACCTTCACGGTGACCGCGACCAATTCCGCAGGTACCGGCAGCGCATCCGGGAGCAGCAACGCCGTCGTCCCAGCTTCGCCACAGACCATCACCTTCGCCAACCCGGGCTCACAGAGCTTCGGCACGACGCCGGATCTCCGCGTCGTCAATGGCGGTGCCTCGGCGACGTCCGGTCTGGGGGTGACCTTCACCTCTTCCACGACAGGTGTATGCACCGTCACCACCGATGGTGTGCTGGCATTCCTCACCGCAGGCAGCTGCACCATCCTGGCGGACCAGGTGGGCGACAGCGCGTTCCTGGCGGCGGTACAAGTCAGCCGTACCTTCACTGTCAACGCGGTCGTGGCAGGTGCACCCACTTCGTCGGTGGCCACCGCTGGCGACACTCAGGTCAGCGTCAGTTTTGTCGCGCCCAGCAACACCGGTGGCACAAGCATTACCGGGTATACGGTCACGGTCAGCCCGGCCGATGTCGCCCCGGTAAATGGCATGGGCTCACCGATCGTTGTGACTGGCTTGACCAATGGCCAGCCCTATACGTTTACCGTCACCGCCGACAACGTCGCGGGCACCGGCCCAGCGTCGAGTGCCTCCAATTCGGCCACGCCCAAGGCAGTCCAGACCATCACTTTCAACAATCCGGGGGCACAGAACTTCGGCACTACGCCAACCTTGACGGCTACTTCGGACTCCGGCCTGTCGCCGACGTTCTCTTCCGGCACGCCCGGGGTATGCACCATCTCCTCTGGTGGCGCGCTGATCTTTGTGACTGCGGGTACCTGCACTGTCAACGCGGATGAACCTGGCAATGGCTCCTACCTGGCCGCAACCCAGGTCACCCGGAACTTTGCCGTGATCGCTGTACGGGCGGGAGCACCGCAGAATGCAGTGGCCACTGCAGGTGACGGTGTGGCCAGTGTGGCCTTTGACGCCCCGGCCTTCACCGGCGGTGTGGACATCACCGACTTTACCGTTGTTGTCATTCCGGCCGATGTTGCACCTGTCAGTGCTACCAGCTCGCCGATTGCAGTGACCGGGCTGACCAACGGCCGACCCTATGAGTTCACCGTGTCGGCCACCAACAGTGTTGGCACCGGTCTGGCGTCCAACCCATCCAACGCTGTGACACCTACCGCAGCCCAGACCATCACATTTGCCAACCCGGGGGCGCAGAATTTCGGTACGACACCGACCTTGACCGCGACGGTGGATTCCGGCCTTGCGGCAACCTTCAGCACGGGCACCGCAAATATCTGCACCGTCAGCAGCGGCGGCGCGCTGAGCTTTGTGGCGGTGGGTACCTGCACCATCCACGCCGACCAGAATGGTGATGCCAGCAATGCTGCGGCCGCGCGGGTGAGTCAGAGCTTCAGCGTGCGGGCCGTCGTATCGGCGGCACCGGTTATCGGTGCTGCCACGCTCAGTGCACCGACCGTGGCTGACGTTGGCTTTACCGCTCCGGCGTTTGATGGTGGTGCAGTGATCACCCAGTACGAGGTGATGCCGTCGCCGGGCGTAGCCGGTGGTCCGTTTGTTGGTGCCGGCTCGCCGGTGTCGGTCAGTGGTTTGGTTGCGGGCCAGAGCTATACCTTCACTGTGCTGGCACGGAACAGTGAAGGTGGCAGCCAGGCATCAGCTGCCTCCAATGCGGTGCAGCCGATGACGGCACAGAGCATCACTTTCAACAACCCGGGCACGCAGAACTTTGGTACGACGCCGACCCTGAGTGCCAGCGCCAGCTCCGGCTTGGCGGTGAGCCTGTCGGTGGCCGGCACGGCTGCTGCAGTGTGCGACATCAACAACGGTGTGCTGAGTTTTGCAACCGTTGGCATCTGCACGGTGCTTGCCGATCAGGCCGGTGATGGCAGCCACGATCCGGCTGCCCAGGTAAGCCAGAGCTTCACGGTGCAGGCGGTGGCACCGGCAGCGCCGGTGATGGGTGTTGCGGCGATGACATCGGCAACCGCTGCCGGGATCAGTTTCACCGCACCTGGCTTCGATGGCGGCGCTGCGATCACGCACTATGAAGTGGTGCCTTCACCGGCCGTAGCGGGTGGTCCGTTCGTGGGCAGCAGTTCGCCGGTTGCGGTGGATGGATTGACCGCAGGGCAGAGTTACAGCTTCACCGTGCTGGCACGCAACAGCGCCGGTGACAGCCCTGCTTCGGCTGCATCCAACGCACTGCAGCCGATGGTCGCGCAGAGCATTTCCTTCAGTGTGGCGGGCAGCTACGACTTCGGCACCACACCGATGCTCAGTGCCACGTCCAGTTCGGGCCTGCCGGTGAGCCTGACGGTAGATGCTGGCAGCGCATCGGTGTGTGCGATCAACAATGATGTGCTCAGCTTTGTATCGGTGGGCAGTTGCACCGTGCATGCCGACCAGGCGGGCGATGCCAGCCATGATCCGGCAGCACGGGTCAGCCAGAGCTTCGTGGTGCAGGCCGTAGTGCCCGCAGCACCGGTGATCGGCAGCGCGACCATGCTGTCCGAGACGAGTGCCGAGGTCAGCTTCAACGTACCGGCCTTCGATGGTGGTGCGGCTATCACCGGCTATCAGGTGCAGCCACACCCGGCTACCGTGGGCGGGGCCACCTATGTGGGAACCGGTTCACCCATACGCGTGACCGGTCTGACCAAGGGCGTCCACTATTCGTTCTCCGTGGTAGCCATCAACAGTGTCGGTACGGGCGCGCCTTCGGCGCTCTCGAACACCTTGTTCATGGTGCCGCTGCTTGAAGCCCATCCGGTCACGCAGAACGTTGCCTATGGCACCGCGGCGGAAATCACTCTTTCTGTCACCGGCGCCTACCAGACGGTCACCGTCTTTGTGGCCCCAAGCAATGGTTCGGCCAATGTCCTGGGTACCAGGTTGACCTATACGCCGACTCCGGGCTACGTCGGCCCCGACAGCTTCACCTATGAGGTGAAGGACGGCTATTCGAGCGCAACGGCGATGGTCAATGTGATGGTTGGCCCGCCCAGCTTGTCGATGGACAGCGCGGTGCCGGACGCTGTAGCCAGCTCCGTTTACCAGCACCAGCTGGTCACCCATGGTGGCATTGAGGGCTACACCTATACGGTGACGTCGGGCAGCCTGCCGGCTGGCGTGAAACTGTCGAGTGGGGGCCTGCTCAGTGGCACGCCCACCCAGACCGGCAACTTCACGTTCACCGTCAGCAGTACCGACAGCAGCTACGGTGCCGGGCCCTTCACGGCGCCACAGAGCTATACGTTGGTGGTTACCAATCCGGATCTGGAACTGGCTACCTCGGCACTGATGGTTGCGTTTGGCGGGCAGCAATACCGGACCCAGCTGCGCAGCCAGGGCGGTACCGCGCCCTATAGCTACAGCATTGCTGGCGGTCAGCTGCCGGCAGGGCTGTCGTTGAGCGCGGACGGTGAAATCAGTGGCGTGCCGGAGGTGGCCGGAACGTTCGCGTTCACCGCGCAGGTGATGGACGCGAATGGCTTTGCCGATACCGCCAGCCTCAGCCTGAAGGTGGAGGCTGGGCTGCAGGTCATCCATGACATGGCAACCGATCCGGCCGAGCCGGTGTTCGCCACGGGTGCGACGTTCCTCGTATCGGCACAGGGTGGGCAGTCCGGCAACCCGCTGGTATACGGCAGCGGTTCACCGGCGATCTGCAGCGTGGCGGGCAATGTGGTGACGATGCTGGATGCCGGCACCTGTGTGCTGACGATCGACCAGGCCGGCAACGCGCAGTACCTGGCGGCGCAGCAGGGCGTGCTGCATGTGGACATTGCGGCTGCGGCGCCGTCGCTGGCGTGGTTGGATGGCATCAACAAGGTCTATGGCGAGGCCGCCTTCGACCTGCCTGATCCCAGCAGCAACAGTGCCGGTGCCTTCAGCTTCAGCAGCAGTGATACCAGTGTGGCGACGATCAGTGGTCGCAGCGTGACGCTGGTAGGTGAGGGCAGTACTACCCTCACCGCCCACCAGGCCGCGCAGGGGGGGTATACCGTGGCCAGCGTGGAGCTGACCCTGACGGTCAATGCACGGCCTGACCCGACCGCTGACGCCAGCGTGCGCGGCAACCTGCAGGCACAGGTGGATGCCAGCGTGCGCTTCAGCCGCGTGCAGCTGGGCAACATCCAGTCGCGTCTGCAGCAGGTGCGTTCGGGCAGCAATCCGTCGTCGGCAACATTGACGCTGGCATACGCGGGCGACCTGCTCGGGCAGGCCTTGTCGGTTCCCGTGCAGTTGCCGGTCAACCAGTTCACCGGCATGCCCAGTGGTTGGGGCGGCTGGATGTCGGGCACGGCCACGTTTGGCAACAGTGGTCAGCAACAGGGCGCTGGCTTCGATTTCAACACCGACGGCATCAGCCTGGGTGTGGACCGTAGCTACGGCGACAACGGTTTGCTGGGTATGGCCGCCAGCCTTGGCCGCAACCGCAGCCGATTGGATAACTCACCTTCGCGGACGGACGCCGACCAGTACTCGCTGGCGATGTATGGCCTATGGCGTGCGGGTGAACACCTGTTTGTTGATGGTGTGCTGGCGCAGGGGCGTCTGGACTTCGACATCGCACGCTGGAGCAGCGATGCCAACGCCATTGCGGTCGGTCAGCGCGATGGCAGCCAGACCTTCGGCGCCTTGACCTTCGGCTATCAGCAGCAGCATGGTGCCACCACCCTGTCCGGCTATGGCCGCTTCGATGGCAGTCACACCCGCCTGGACGGTTACCGCGAGCATGGCTTGCAGGCGTATGACCTGGCGTATGCGCGGCAGACCGTGCGCAATAGTGGGCTGGCGCTGGGCTTTGACGGCAGCTACAGCTGGCAGGGTGAACGTCTGCAGCTGCGGCCGTTCTGGAAGCTGGAGTACCGTCAGTCCCTGTCCAATAGCGGTGACGCATGGATGAACTACGTGCAGCAGCCCAGCACGGATGGCTATCTGCTGAAGATGCAGAGCTATGCCGACAACATGCTCACCGCCGGCTTGGGCCTGGACATGCAGACCCGTAGCGGCTGGTTGATCTCGCTGTTGTTCGGTCGTGACCAGGGCAGCAACAGTGCCTCCAGCAACAGTGTTGGCCTGCGCATCACCTACGGCAAGGGCGGTGCCGGTGTTGGCAGCGCGGGCGCGATGGGTGAGGCCGGGCTTGACGATTGCCAGGGCCGGCGATGCCGACGGGGTGCAGGGGCGCAGCAGATGCCCGGGGTGCCGGTCCGGCCCTGATCGCGCCCTGATCCGATGACGACAACGCCCGGCCCCGCGCCGGGCGTTGTCGTTCCAGCCCCGGTAAGCTTGCGGTCAAAGGTGATTGTTGGCTGAATGAATTGCGCACCCGGAGTACCCAAATCGCCCCTTGCCACGCACTGCATGGTCAAGGGGGCACTGTGTCTGTTGCCCCTGCCATTGGGAGTGGGTGATGAGGTTGCGGGAAAGCCACCGTCGGCAAGGTCCGGGCGGGAGACGATGATGGAGCCGGCCGGACAGGACCAGCCCGGGCGCGATTTCGCTGCCCGCGCGGTCCACGACTACAGCGCCGAGCTGCACCGCTACCTGCGCCGGCGGGTGGCCGAGGCGCAGGATCTGGGTGACCTGGTGCAGGAGGTCTATCTGCGCCTGCTGCGCGTGCAGAGCATCGAAACCGTGCGCAACCCGCTGGCCTACATCTATGGCATCGCCGCGCACGTGGCCAGCGAGTTCAACATGCGCCAGCGTCAGGGCCGGTTGCTGTACGACTCGACCGTGGTGGACGCTGTATCCGAGAACCCGGGGCAGGCGGCTTTCAGTGAAGGCGGCGGCTTCTTCGAGCGGCAAGTAGGCGATGCGCTGGCACAGCTTCCGGCCAACCGGTTGGCGGTGCTGCTGCTGGAGCGGCGCGAAGGCCTGAGCCATGCGCAGATCGCGCAGAAGCTTGGGCTGAGCGTGCATACGGTGAAGAAATACAGTGTCGAAGCGCTGGCGCATGTACGCGCGAGCTTGGAACGATGAACAGGATGTGGACCCTGCGACAGGCAGGGCGGGTGAAACCATGAATATCTATCGCACATCGTTGCAACAGAGCCGGGAGCGCGCCGCACGCGAGGCCGCTGAGTGGCTGCTCGTCATGGGCGCTGCGCCCAGCGATGCCGACCGTGCCGGCTTTGCCGCCTGGGTAGCGCGCTCGCCGCTGCACCTGGAAGAACTGCTGATGGCGCAGCTGGTGCAGCGCGAGCTGGCCTCCAGCGCCGCGCTGCAGGCATTTGACCTGGACGCGGTGCTGGCGCAGGCACAGGCCATGGACAACGTGGTGCCGCTGCATGATGCGCCCAGCGTTGTTGCGGGACCGAGGCCGCAGGCACCCAAACCTGCCGCACGTGGACGCCGCAGGCTGCGCTGGGCGCTGGCAGCGGGCGTTGCCGCCTGTGCGCTGCTGGCGGGCAGCTGGACCCTGCTGCAACCGGAGGTGCCGGTTCACCAGTATGCCAGTGCGGTCGGTGAACAACGCAGCATCGCCCTGGCCGATGGCTCGATGGTCACCTTGGCACCGGCTTCGTATATCGCCGTGCGCTTCAGTGCGGGCGTGCGTGACATCGAGCTGCGTGATGGTGAGGCCACCTTTGATGTGGCGCACGACAGCAGTCGCCCGTTCCGCGTGCACGCCGGTGACAACACGGTGCAGGCGGTGGGGACGCGCTTTACCGTCAATCGGCTGCCTTCTGGCACGCTGGTCGCGGTCAGCGAGGGCAAGGTGAAGGTGACCGCCAACAGCAATTGGCTGGAATCGCTGTGGCGCGATGATGCATCGACGCTGGAGGCGGGCAAGGCCAAGGTTGAATCGCTGGGCCGCCCGGCGGCTTTGTCTGCCGGTGAACAGGCGCGCATACCGCAGGGCCAGCAGGCCATGCTGCGGATGCCGCTGGAAGCACCGAACGCGCCGGCCGATGGCAAGCGCCGCCTGAGTTTCCGCAACGACACCCTGGCCGACATCATCAGTGAGTTCAACCGCTACAACCCGCGGCCCATCGTGGTCACCGATCCGCTGATCCGCGAGCAGCGCTACAGCGGCGTGTTCTATGCCGATGATGCCGATTCCTTCCTGCAGTTCCTGGAATGCTGCTCGCAGCTGCAGGTCAGCCGCCAGACTGATCGCAGCGTGATCGGCAACCGCGGCAGTCGTCAGTAAGCAGCAATGCGCCTGTCCACAAAAATATTTTCGACCATGAGTACCCTTTTCCCGCACTTGGACACACGGATGTAACAAGAGGCTGGTTCCGCGCAAGGCGGCTCCGGTTGCTCGGTAACCATTCGATGTCTTTCGGGGGCGAATTATCCATGGGGTCCAGCACTATTCTTCATAAGCACGCGTTGGTGAAGGCGGTGGCGCTAGCGCTGCTGGTCGGTACCGGCAATGTGGCGGTGGCACAGTCAGCAGCAGCCGATACGGTTGCCGATGCGGCGGTGTTCCAGTTTGATGTGCCGGCGCAGTCACTGGCCTCGGCACTTGAGGTGTTTGCCGAGCAGAGCGGGCTGCAGGTGGTCTATGCCGGCGGTGCTGGCAGTGGCGTGCAAAGCGGCGCGGTCAGTGGCCGCCTTGCTGCGGACGCTGCCTTGCAGCAGCTGCTTGCGCCTACCGGCTATACGTCTGCCTACATCAATGCCAAAACCGTCGCCATCCGTCCGCGCAGCAGCGCCGGCGATGTGGTCGAGCAGGCGGGCGGCAATGCCGAAACGCTGGAGACCATCAATGTCACCGGTACCTACCTGAAGAACATCGATCCGGCCTCGCCGCTGATCGTGATTGATTCGCAACTGATCGAAAGCCGTGGCTATGCGTCGATTGAAGACGTGCTGCGCAACCTGCCGCAGAACTTCTCCAACCGAACCAGCGCCTCACGCGCGCTGGGTGAGAAGGAGTTCGGCAGCACGTATGGCGATGGTGTGTCCGGGCTGGGGTCCTCCGGCGCCAACCTGCGTGGCCTGGGCAGCCGCTCCACGCTGATCCTGGTTGATGGCCGCCGTCGCAGTGGCTCGGCGCAGGCGCAGGGCGCCTATACCGATATTTCCTCGATTCCTGTTTCACAGATCGAGCGCATCGAAGTGCTCAGCGATGGCGCCAGCGCCATCTATGGTTCCGATGCCGTGGCCGGTGTGATCAACATCGTGCTGAAGAAGTCCTACGACGGCACCACCGCGCAGCTTCGGCATGAAAACTCCAGCACCGGTGCCGATGTATCGCGGCTGGATCTGGCCCGTACCTTCGGCTATGGCAGCGGCCACGTAACCGCTGCAGTCGGGCTTGAGCGCACCCTGCCTGCGGATGTCACCAGCCTGATCCATGTTGGCCCCAACGGCCGTGGTGATTTCAGCGACCGTGGTGGGGTCAACGGCCGCACCCGCAACAAGGGCCAGCCCGGGGTGGTCTATGAGTCCCTGGATTTCGGCATCGACTATCACTTCATGGGCGATGTGCTCGGGGTGATTCCCGGTGGCCAGGATGGCACCGCATTGGATCCGGACAGCCTGCTTGCCTACGATCCGGCCACCGCACCGTCGACCTATGAGCGCAGCCGCATCGGCCCCAAGGTCGATAACCGCTATGTCCGCATCAGCGGCTTGCATGATCTTGGCGAAACCACCCAGCTGAACTACGGCATCAGCCATGTGCGGCAGGTCAACAAGGAGAACTGGCGGCCTACGCTGTTCGACTTCAGCATCTTCGAGGACGGATACAACACCTACGTTCCCGAGAGCAACAAGTACAACAACTTCGGCAGCGACGTGCTGGTTGGCTATTCCTTCGAGCGCGAGTTCGAGGGCATGAACCTGAGCGAAGACCAGAAGCAGAGCAACAGCGATGCGCATATCGGCATCAACGGCAAGCTGCCGTTCGCCAAGGGGTGGGATTACGAGGCGACCTACAGCATCGGCCGCGAGAAGGGCACTACCACTGCCTTGATGGACCTGACCGGCTCGATGGGTGCAGCTGGCTATGCGCGCACGCTGGAAGTGCTCAATGGTCTGAATGTGTTTGGCGACGGTAGCAATGATGCCATTGTCGCCCGCAATCGCGAGCTGCTGCAGAGTCTGGTCGAGCGCCATGTCTATCGCTTCCAATCGCGTGCCAATACGGTGGACCTGCTGACCCGTGGTGAGCTGTTCCAGCTGCCTGCAGGCAAGATTGAAGCGGCGTTTGGCGCACAGCATCGTGAGCAGCGTTACAACTACGAGAGCAATCTCGGCGAACGCTTGAGCTCGGAAAGCACCGGCAAGTCCGAGGCACTGTTCACCGAGATCGGCATCCCGTTGTTGAAGGACCAGCCGCTGGCCAAGCTGCTCAGCCTGACCGTTGCCGCCCGCTACGAGCGCTTCGACCAGCGCGGCGACAGCGCGCTGCGCGATTGGTCAGCTGGCCTGGGCGAACTTGGTGGCTTTGATGTCGAGCAGCTGACCGGCATCAACAACGACGGAGCCACCGGCATGACCGGTAGCGACACCACCGTGTCGCGCAGCTTCAGTCGTACCAGTCCGCTGGCACGGCTGGCCTGGAAGCCGATCGATCAGCTGCGTCTGCGTGCCACCTGGGGCGAGTCCTTCCTGGTGCCGCAGGCCCAGCAGCAGTTCGGCCAGCTGATCATGGATGACTACACCTCACGGGTGCTGTTCAACGGTGGGCAATTGCCGGATGGCGTCACCCAGATCGTCGCACTCAGCGGCCCCAACGCGAACCTGAAGCCGCAGGTAGCCAGCGTGGTGACCTATGGCTTTGATTGGTCGCCGACCTTCGCCACTGGTCTGCAGTTGTCGGCCACCTATAACCGCACCACCTTCGACAACTACATCGGCGATCCGCTGTCCGGCCTGACCTATTCGGAGATCTTCAAGGACATCAGCAAGATGCCCGAGGGGACCTTCACCCTGGGCGAGAAAGGGGTGATGTTGTGGGACAACCGCGCGATCAACTTCCTCGGCCGGCGCTCGCGCAGCGTCGATACCACCGCCAGCTATTACTTCGGCAATGACTGGGGCGATTGGCGCATCGAACTCAATGCTGTGCGCACGCTGGAGCTGACCTCGCGTTCGCTGGCATCGATGCCGACGCTGAGTTATGCGGACAGTGAGCTGGGGCCGAGCAAGTGGGCCGGTGACCTGTTTGTCGGCTGGGAAGGGAACGCGTGGTTCGCGTCGCTTGGCAGCCATTACAGCGCCGCGCATCGCGTGCTGTATCCGCTGTCGGCCACAGCCACCGATTACAACGATTTCATTCCCAATGAAAATCCGCGTACGCGTTCGGCGTCCTATACCACCTTTGATGCGCAGGTCGGCTATCGCAAGCATCAGCGTGATGGCTGGTTGGGCGGGGTGACCGCGCGCATGGGCGTGCAGAACATGTTCGACCGCGACTATCCGTTCGTCGACAACCTGTCCGGCTTCGTCTCCAACCGCGTGAACATCCGTGGCCGCGTGCTCTACCTGGACATCAAGAAAGAGTTCTGACGCCGACGCGTTGCTCCGTAACAACGCGGTGCGCCGATCCCTCGTCGGCGGCGCGCCGCATCCATTGCAAGGAAATCCATGAAGTCCATCGCCAACACCCTGCGCGCCTGCCTGCTGGCCAGCGCGGTCGTTACTGCACTCGGCCTCAGTGCCTGCAGCCCATCGCAAAACCCGCCTGCCACTCCAGGCAAGGATGCCGCCGCCACGCCCGCAAGCAGCGGTGCGTACAGCATCCGCGGCACGCTGCCGGGGCTGGCCGATGGCACTGAACTCAAACTGCTGGTGCCATCGGCGGCGACCGACCCAATGCATGTAGAGCCGGTAGCCACGGCCACCGCGCAGGGCGGTGCGTTCGTGCTCAGCGGCCAGGTGCAGCAGGCGGTGCCGGCGGTGCTGATGGTGGGTAATCAGGGCTCGGTGAAGCTGGTGCTGGAGCCGGGCGAGCTGCGCATTGAAACCGGCGCGCTGGGCCCGGTGGCCAAGGGCGGCAGCCTGACCGAACGTGTCTATGGCTATCTGGAAGATCCCGCCTATGTGGCCGCCTACACAGCCAACCGCGAAGCCAATCGCAAGGCTTTCGGCGGTGTGGATGAGAACGACGAAGTGGCGATGAAGGCTGCGCGCGAATCCGTGGCTGCGCCGTTCGCTGCCTTGACCAAGGTCAGGAACGACTACGACGCGGTCATCCTCGACGGTGCCGAGCCGGCGCTGCTCAAGCTGCTGGTGCTGAGCGAAAACTACGATTGGAAGCGCTACGACGTGGCCCGCCGCGCGCAGCTGCTGGCCAGCTACAAGCAGGAGCTTGGTGCACATCCGTTGATCGTGCAGATGGAGCAGGCGGCCGCCGATTACGCCAAGACCCAACAGCTGGCCGAGAAGTTCGGCCCGGGCAAGCCCTATGCCGACATCGAGGCGGTCGGCGTGGACGGCAAAGTGGTCAAGCTGTCCGAGGTGCTGGCGCGCAACAAGCTGGTGCTGCTCGACTTCTGGGCCTCGTGGTGCGGGCCGTGCCGTGGCGAATTCCCGCACCTGCTGAAGGTGTACCGCGAGTTCCACGCGCATGGCTTCGAGATCTACGCCGTGTCACTGGATGAAGACAAGGCAGACTGGACCAAGGCCATGCAGGAGGAGGGCGGCAGCAATGACCTGCCGTGGATCAACCTGCAGGCACCGGGCTTCGAGGACAAGGCGGCGCAGACCTATGGCGTGGTGCAGCTGCCGCAGAACTACCTGATCGCCGGTGACGGCACCATCGTCGGTGTCGGCATGCGTGAGTGGGACGTCGAGCGCGCAGTACGTGCGCAGATCAAGAAGGTTGAAGATGCGCCTGCACGTTGATGTCATCCGCCGCGCCGCGCTGAGCGCATTGCTGCTGCTCGGCGTGCTGCTGCCTGGCAGCGTGCTGGCGCAGGTGCAGGCCGAGCTGGTAACCGCCCAGCGCTCAGTACAGCCGGGACAGCCGCTGCAGCTGGCCCTGCGCATGCAGCATGATCTGCATTGGCACAGTTTCTGGAAGAACGCCGGCACCGGCCTGCCGACCAAGTTGATGTGGGAGCTGCCGCCGGGCTGGACTGCCGAGGCGATCCAGTGGCCTACACCAATCCTGGTGCGCGACCGCGAAGGCAACATCACCGGTCACGGTTATGAAGGCTTGTCGTATCTGCCGGTGCGGCTGATTGCCCCGACTGACTTGAAGCCCGGCAGTACGGTCGAGTTGAAGGCACAGGCGCGTTGGTTGATGTGCGAGACCGTGTGCATTCCGGGCAAGGCAGCAGTGAGCTTGAGCGTGCCGGTCAGTGCCGATCCGCCACAGCCCGATGCAGATATGCAGGCGGCACTGACGGCATTGCCGATGCCAAGCTCCAGCGAAGGTTGGCAGCTGGCGGCGACCCGCGAGCAGGGTGACCTGACCCTGCGTGTGGCTGCACCGGCGGATATTGCAGAGCTGCACTTCTTCCCGGCTGACGAATTCGTCTCCTACAAAGTGCCGCAGACCATTGGCAATCGCGGCGCACGCGCCTTGCTGAAGTTGCCACTGGACCCGGCCGAGACCATGCCGCCCGATGCGACGTTGCGCGGCGTGCTGGCCTATACCGATGCGCAGGGCATCTACCGTGGCGTCAGCATCGAGCTGCCATTCGTGGCCGAGGCCGAGGCGACTGCCTTGGTCAGCACGGCTGACCTGGGTGCGGCACCAGCTTCGGGCGCAGGCAATGACGGCGCGCAGCTGTCGCTGTTGGTGCTGCTGTTCGCAGTGCTCGGCGGGCTGATCCTCAACCTGATGCCCTGCGTGTTCCCGGTGCTTGGCCTGAAGGTGGTTGGTTTCATCGAGCAGGCCGGCAATGACAGGCGCAAGGTCAGCCTGCATGCGCTGTCGTTCACCGCGGGCGTGCTGCTGTCGTTCTGGGCATTGGCCGGCGTGCTGGCGGTATTGCGCGAAGGCGGGGAGCAACTGGGCTGGGGCTTCCAGCTGCAATCGGCGTCGTTCGTGTTCGTGCTGGCGCTGGTGATGCTGGCGTTCGCGATGAACCTCAGTGGCGTGTTCGAAGTTGGCATGCGTGCCACCAGCGTCGGCTCCGGCCTGCAGTCGCGCAGTGGCGTGGCCGGCAGCTTCTTCAGCGGCATGCTCGCCACCGTAGTGGCAACGCCATGCAGTGCACCGTTCCTGGCACCGGCCCTGGGCGCTGCTCTGGCCCTGCCAACCGCACAATCGTTCGTGGTGTTCACCGCCATCGCGCTGGGGCTTGTGCTGCCGTACCTGCTGCTGTCGGTATTCCCGTCGCTGGTCAAACTGTTGCCGCGCCCGGGCGCGTGGATGGAAACCTTCAAGCAGCTGATGGCCTTCCCGCTGTATGCCACCGTCGGCTATCTGCTGTGGGTGCTGGCCGGGCAGTTGCACGAAGCGGCCCTGCTCAATGCCTTGCTGGCGCTGTCACTGTTGGGCTTCGGTCTGTGGCTGTATGGCCGTGGCACCCGTCCGGGTGCCCGCGGTAGCCGCGCCAAGCTCAGTGTGGTTGCCGGCGTGCTGGTGCTGGCTGCGGCGGTGCTGTTTGGCTGGCCGCGTGCACCAGCGCCTGAAGCGCTGCAATGGGAGGCCTGGAGCAGCGAACGCGTGCAGCAGCTGCAGGCTGAAGGCCGCCCGATCTATGTCGATTTCACCGCACGCTGGTGTGCCACCTGCCAGGTCAACAAGAAGGTGGTGTTCGCCGCAGCGCGGGTCAACGACTACTTCCGCGACAACGAAGTGGTCGCGCTGAAGGCCGATTGGACCAATGCCGACCCACTGATCACCGCCGAGCTGGAACGTTGGAACCGCAGCGCGGTGCCGTTCAACCTGGCCTATCCGGCCGGTGGCGGCCCACCGCGCGAACTGCCCGAGGTACTTACGCCGGAGATCGTGCTCTCCGCGCTGGACAACGCTACCCCACCAGGACGGGATTGAACTCCCGCCCCGACTTTCCCCGCGCCCCCGGGCGCATCTAGAGAGAACGCAACGCATGATTTCGCAACGCCTGTTGTGCGCCGGCCTTGCGCTGGGCTTGATGGCAGCTGGTGCTGCCTCGGCCGAGCCGGTCAAGGTCAATGGCTTCACCTACGTAAAATCCGCCGATGGCATCGATGAGTACCGGCTCGACGCCAATGGTTTGAGCGTCCTGCTGCTGCCCAACCACGCCGCACCGGTGGTGACCTTCCAGATGACCTACCGGGTCGGTTCGCGCAACGAGGTGACCGGCACTACCGGCGGCACCCACCTGCTCGAGCATCTGATGTTCATGGGCAGCACCAACTTCGACGGCGCCAACAACGTCGACACCTACCTGGACCGCGTCGGTGCCGGCTTCAACGCCACCACCTCGCTGGACCGCACCAACTACTACGCCACGCTGCCGCCGGCCGCGCTGGACGGTTACATCGCCATCGAAGCCGACCGCATGCGCGGCCTGCTGCTGCGCGAGAAGGACCGCCAGAGTGAAATGACCGTGGTGCGCAACGAGTACGAGCGCAACGAGAACAATCCCAATGGCGCCTTGATGAAGCTGATGTGGGCTACCGCCTTCAGTGCGCATCCGTATCACCATCCGGTGATCGGCTGGCGCAGCGATATCGAGAAGGTGTCCATCGAGAAGCTGCGTGAGTTCTACGACACCTTCTACTGGCCGAACAATGCCACCGTCACCGTGGTCGGCGATATCGACAGCGCCAAGGTACTGGCCAGCATCGGCGACAAGTTCGGCAAGGTGCCGCGCTCGCCGCATGCCATTCCCGAGGTCTACACCACCGAGCCGGAGCAGCAGGGCGAGCGTCGGGTGACGCTGCGTCGTGGCGGCGAAACCGGCACGGTGATGATGGCGTACAAGGCCCCGGCTGGTCTGGACAAGGACATTCCCGCACTGAACGTGCTGGAGCTGGTGTTGCAGGGCGGCCGCAGCGCACGCCTGCAGCGTGCGCTGGTGGATACCAGCAAGGCGGTGGCGGTATCGGGCGGCATGTACCAGCAGCGCGATCCCAGCCTGTTCATGCTGAGCGTGGCGCTGGCCCCGGACAGCAAGCACGAAGACATCGAAAAGATCGTCCGTGACGAGATCGCCAAGGTTGCCCGCGACGGCGTCAGCGTCGAGGAAATCAAGCGTGTGCTCGGCCCCTACCGCGCCGAGGAAGCCTACCGCCGCGATGGCACCGACCAGGCCGCCGATGCGCTCAACGAGTTCATCGCGATGGGCGATTGGACTCTGTATTCCAGCGCCCTGAAGGATCTTGAGAAGGTCACCCCGGCCGACGTGCAGCGCGTCGCCGGCAAGTATTTCACCGCAGAGCAGAGCACGGTTGGCTGGTTCGTGCCGGAGAGCAGCAAGTGAACAACGCAAAACGCATTCGACTGATTCCGCTGGCACTGGCTGCACTGTCCAGCCTTGCCGCATTCGCCGCCCAGGCCGGCGTCGCCGACACTGCCGTGCACGCCAAGGCCGCCGGCATCGACCTGATCGTCTACCCGATGGGGGTCAAGGACGTGGTCACCTTCACCGGCTCGATGCCGCTGGGCGATGCCTTCCTCGCCGCCAAGGCCGACAACCCGGCGGTGCCGACGCTGACCGCGATGCTGCTGGAAGCCGGCACCACCCGCCGCGACAAGTTCGCCATCTCCGACACGCTGGATGGCATCGGTGCGCAGTTGTCTTTCAGCCCCAGCGCGGCGCGCATCGGCATCTACGGCAAGAGCCTGAAGCAGGATCTGCCGACCGTGCTCGACCTGCTCGCCGAACAGCTGCGCCAGCCGGCCTTTACCGCCGAGGAACTGGCCAAGGCCAAGGTGCAGTTGGAAGCGGCACTGCGCCAGGCCAGCGACAACCCCGGCGCGATGGCGCGTGAAACCCTGATGCTGAGCATCTTCCCGGCTGGCAGCATCAACGCACCAGCACCGCGCGAAGCCATGCTCAAGACGGTGCCGCAGGTCACGCTGGAGCAGATCAAGGCCTTCCACGCCAAGTACTACGGCCCGGCGCACATGACCCTGGTGTTTGCCGGTGACGTCGATGCCAAGGCGATTGAAACCGCGGTTGCACACGGCTTCAACGGCTGGAGCGGCGGCGTGGACTATCTGCGCGACGCACCGGCACGGCTGCCGGCCAAGGCCGCCGAGCACAGCATCGCGATGAAGGACAAGGCCAGCGTCAGTGTGTTCCTCGGCCAAGCCACAGGCCTGCGCTACACCGATGCCGACTACCTGCCGATGACGGTGGGCGTGGACGTGCTCGGTTCGGGCTTCACCGGCCGCTTGATGGCGGCGGTGCGCGCGAAGGAAGGCCTGACCTACGGCATCGGCGGCAACCTGTTGGGCAGCGACTACATGGACGGCGGCCTGGGCATCAGCACCACCTTTGCACCGGAGCTGATGGACAAGGGCATCGCCAGCACCCGCCGCGAACTGCAGCGCTGGTGGAAGGACGGCATCACTGCCGACGAGCTGGAGGCACGCAAGCAGGCGATGGTCGGCAGCTACCAGGTCGGCCTGGGCAACACCGACGGCATGTCGGCGGCGATCATCGGCACGGTTGAGCGTGGTGTTGGCCTGGCATGGCTGGACAACTACCCGCAGGCGATCCAGTCGGTGACGCTGGAGCAGGTCAACGGTGCGATCCGCAAATACGTGGACCCGCAGAAGATGGTGCTGGTCAAGGCCGGCACCTTCAAGAAGTAAGTCGCTACCTCTGCCAAGTGGTTCGACACCAACAAACGCCGGCTTACGCCGGCGTTTGTTGTTTCAGCGCCATGCGCTGATCAGGCACGCACGCTATTGGAAATGATCTCAACCCAATAACCGTCCGGATCCTTGATGAAGGCCAGGCTCTTCATGCGGCCATCGGTCAGGCGCTTCTGGAACGGCACGCCCAGTTCCTCGAAACGCGCACAGGCCGCTTCCAGCTCCGGCACCGACACGCAGATGTGGCCGAAGCCGCGCGGGTCGCTGTTGCCATCGTGGTAGACGGCGCCGTCCTGGTTCTCGGTGCCGTGGTTGTGGGTGAGTTCCAGCACACCGGGGATGCCGGCCATCCACAGGCGGCGCTCGGCATCGTCCTGCGGCACCTGCACGCCGGCCGGCACATAGGCCAGGAAGTACAGGCTGAACTGCGCCTCGGCGAAATCACGCTGGTCGATCAGCTGGAAGCCGAGCACGCGCGTATAGAAATCCAGCGAGGCGCGGATGTCCTTGACCCGCAGCATGGTGTGGTTGAACACGAAGCCGTTGGTTTCGGCCGGTACCTGGGCGGCGACGCCGGGTTGTTGAGCAAGGGTTTGAAGGCTCATGAAATCTGTCCTGTTGCGATGAATGGGGGAGGGCGCGCTTGTAGCTGCGGCAGCGCAATGCTCATGCAGAAAGTTGCATTTGAAATCGCCACCCCTGCTTGCATGCGTCGATACAAAAAATCATCAACGGCATACCTTCAGTGGCTAGGCGGCTGCGCGCGCGCTGGCTATGCTGCGTCGCAGGATAGTCGTTGTTCCCCTCGTTTTGATGAAGCGCGCATGCATTGCCTGATGTGCGCTGGGAAGTGACGCTGGCGCAAGGGCTGCGCGGATTGTTGGCAGGGGATGCCGCCACGGACGGAGCCACGACGTGACCAGCGGCGGTTGACAAGGTTTCGCTGCTCGCGTTATTCATTGTATGTATATACAAATAACGGAATTGTCTGGAACTTCATGTCCTACCGTATGTGCCTGCCGTTGCTGCTGATGCTGGTGCTCGCCGTCGAAGGCGTGCTCGGGGCATGGGCGAGCACGCGCATGGTGCTGCATGCAGACGGGGCTCCGACAGTTGCCGGGATTACCCGCGCGGCCAGTGCCGGCTGCGATCCGGTTCGAAGTGATCCGGCTTCACGTGCGCCAGCGATAACCAGCTCGGCGCTCGGCAACGGCCACAACGAGCATGCCGGCAAGTCGGCTGCCAGCCATGCCGACGACTGCAGTTGCGCCGACAGTGTGGGCTGCGAATGCCTGTGCGTGTTCACCATCTATCCCCCCGCGACGACGCTGTTGTTCGTCGGCGCGCATCCACCGGTATCGGCCGATACGTCATTGCCGGCGCTGGTACTGCCGGCTGGCAGGCTATCCCGGGTTTTCCGACCTCCCATCGTCTGAGCGGTTGTTCTCGCGTCACCACGACGTAGTAGTGAACCGTGCTCGCGCCCGCGACCGCGGCTATCGCCCCGAGACAGAATCCCAGCGAGAGAGAACATGTATTTGAAGCCCCAAGCCTTGGCTGCGGCCATTGGCACGCTGTTGTGTGCCACCGCCGTCCACACCGCCAACGCGCAGGACGCGCAATCCCCGAAAGAGCCTGCCCGCACGCTGGACGCCGTGCAGGTAACCGGCAGTCACATCAAGCGCGCGCAGTTGTCCGGGGTTGGCCCGGTCAGCGTGATCGACGCGCAGGCCATTGAACGCTCCGGCGCCACTTCGGTGGACACGCTGTTGCAGCGCCTGCCGGCCTCGGCCGGTTTTGCCGGCAGCCAGAGCAATGCCTACTGGGCCGAGAACGGCTACGGCACCACCCAGGTCAATCTGCGCGGACTGGGCATCAACCGCACCCTGGTGCTGCTCAACGGCCGCCGCATCGTCAATGGCGGTACCGGCGCCAATAGTTCGGTTGATCTGAACATGATCCCGGTATCGCTGATCGAGCGCATTGAAGTGCTCAAGGACGGCGCCTCGGCCATCTACGGCGCCGATGCGGTTGCAGGCGTGGTCAACATCATCACCAAGCAGGGCTTTGATGGTGCCGAGGCCGCGGTGCGTTACGGCCAGACCACGCGCGGTGATGGTGATGAAACCGCTGTCGACCTGGCCTGGGGCGTCACCAGCGATCGCGGCTCGTTGATGGCCGGCATCAACTATGCCGAAGGTGGCACGGTCAATATGGGCTCACGCGCGCCCTGCGGCCTGGCCGAAGCAGACGGCAAGCTGGTGTGCTCGGGCAGTTCCACCACGGTGGGCGGCCGCGCGCTGCTGGCCGATGGCACCCGTGTCAACTTCAACCAGGTGCTGGGCGGCAACGGCGATTTCTACGAGCCGTACTCGGCCGCCAAGCACAACTACAACGGCAACCCTACGCTCAACGCGGTCAATCCGATCAAGCGCATCAGCATGAGTGTGTTCGGTGACAGCCAGCTCAGCGAAAACACCACCGTGTTCACCGAGCTGATGTACACCAACCGTCAATCCGATCAGCTCGCCGCACCGGGCGGACTAGGGGTGTACCGGCCGATCAACATCGCTGCCGATCACCCGACCAACCCGACCGGACAGGACCTGCTGCTGCAGCGACGTCGTCTGGAAGAAGCCGGTCCGCGCCATTTCTCGCAGGAGGTGAATACCTTCCGTAGTCTGGTGGGAGTGAAAGGGCAGTTTGGCACCGGCTGGGACTGGTCGGCGACCTTGAACTGGGGCCGTAATACCGGCACCGATGGCTCCGACAACATCGCCAATCTTGATCGTGTCGATCAGACCCTGGATCGCAGCATCTGTAGCCCGGTGCCGGGCGCTGCGATCCCCTGTGGTGATTACCTGGGTTACGGCGACCTGAGTCGTGAGGTGCTCGACTACATCCTTTACAGCTCGCGCGATACCGGCGGCAACGACCAGAAGAGTTTCGCTGCCAACCTTAGCGGGCAGATCTTCGAGCTTCCCGCAGGTTGGGTAGGCTTCGCTACCGGTGTGGAAGTACGCAAGGAACGCGGTTGGCGCGATCCCGACCCGCTGACCGTGCTGGGCAGCGGCAATACCAATAAGCAGGAGCGGATTGCTGGTGAATACACTGCCAAGGAAGCGTTCGTGGAGCTGGCCATCCCGCTGCTGCAGGACAACGTCATCGCCGATTCCTTGTATCTGAATCTGGCCGGCCGCGCCTCGGACTACGATCTGTTCGGTCGTGATTACAACTACAAGGCCGGCCTGGACTGGCAGGTCAATCCTTCGCTGAAAGTGCGCAGCACCTACGCCACTGCGTTCCGCATCCCGAACATCCCGGAACTGTTTGGCGGCGTGGCCGAGGGCAACCTGACCACCACCGATCCGTGCAGCAACTGGTCGGCCTTGCCGGCGGGCTCCACTGTGCGCGAGAACTGCCAGGCCTACGGTGTGCCAGCTGGCTATGTGCAGCCAGGCAACACCATCCTCACCACCTCAGGCGGTAATGCCTCGCTTGAGCCGGAAGATGCCACCTCGTTCACCGCCGGCGTGGTGTGGACGCCGGAGTTCCTGTCCGGGCTGACCTTGACGCTGGATTACTACAACATCCGCATCAAGCATGCGATCCAGCGCATCGACGGCTCTACCAAGCTGGCCATCTGCTACAACACGCCGGGGCTGGCGCATCCGTTCTGCGATGCCAGCAACTTCACCCGCAACCCGCGCACCGGCGAAGTGGATTTCCTGTCCTCGCGGCCACTCAATGCTGCCAACGAGCATGTCACCGGCTACGATTTCGGCGCGCTGTATGAGTTCAAGACCGCCGGCTTCGACGCCAGCGTCAGTGCCGATGTGTCCTATCTGCAGCGCTATGACGTGCGGCCGTACGATGGCGCCGATCTGATCGAGTACGCAGGCAAGATCACCGGTGGTCGTGGCAGCTACGCCAAGTGGCGAGGCCTGGTCTCGATGAATGCCTCGCGTGATAAGTGGTCGGGTACCTGGAGCACGCAGTACATCGGTCGTGCCGATGACATCAATGCGGCCCGCGGTGACATCGGTGACCACGCGCCGTCGGTGTTCTATCACAACCTGCAGCTCAAGTACGCGGTGAGCAAGGCGCTGGATGTATCGCTGGGCCTGGACAATGTCTTCGACAAGAAGCCGCCGTTCATCCAGAGCTATACCGATGCCAACACCGATACGATGACCTACGACCTGCTGGGTCGCCGCTGGTACGCACGCATCGGCTACCGCTGGTGATTGGATGCGCCCCGTCGCAGCTGCGGCGGGGCGCATCATTGAACGAGGACGATGTTGATGAAACCCGCATTCTGGGCACGCCGTGCCCACAAATGGATCGGTCTGGTGATCGGTGTGCAGGCACTGCTGTGGATGCTCAGCGGTGTCTACATGACCGTGGTGCCGCTGGACGTTATCCATGGCGACCACCTTGCACATGTGCACGGAACACCGCTGCCGGCGCAGACCGCGCGCGTTGGCGCCGATGTGCTGGCCACGCGCTATCCGCAGATGGAGTCGTTCCGGCTCAAGCATGTGCTGGAGCGCGAGGTCTATGAAATACGCCAAGGCAAGCAGAAGTATCTGGTGGATGCCGCCAGTGGCGAGCGCCTTGGACCGATGGATCGCGAGCAGGCCATCGCGTTGGCGCAGTCGCTGTATCAAGGCAAGGGCGAAGTGGAGCGGGTGGAGTGGATCACCCGCGCACCGTCGGAGGTGAAGACCCGCCCGGTACCGATGTGGGCCGTGCATTTCAGCGGTCGCGGCGACACCACTTTGTACCTGTCGCCGGAGAGCGGTGAATTGCTGGCACGCCGGCATGATCTGTGGCGCGTATTCGACTTCGTGTGGATGTTGCACATCATGGATTACGAGAACCGCACCGACGTCAACAACACCTTGTTGCGGGTGGCCTCGATTGTGGGTTTGGTATTCGCACTCAGCGGCATCTGGTTGTTGTTCTACAGCTTCGGCAAGCGGAGGAGCGCATGACGCCCTGGATGCGGACCCTGCACAAGTGGGTGGGCCTGATCGTCGGCCTGCAGTTCGTGGTGTGGTTGGGCAGCGGTCTGATGATGAGCCTGCTCGACCCTGAGAAGATCGAAGGCAGTGCCCAGCAAGCTGCAGCTGTCCCCAATCCTGCGTGGCCGGCCGCGACAGTGTCGCCGAGCGTGGCGCTGGCTGCAGCCAAGGGTGAGGCGGCAACACTGGACAGTGGCTGGTTGCTGCAACAGCCGGTGTACCGTCTGCAATCACCGGAAGGCACCGAGGTCATCGATGCCCGTGACGGCAAGCGCATCAGCATCGATGCGGCGGTCGCGGCGAAAGTCGCACAAGCCGCCTATGCCGGCGATGGTGTTGCCGCTGCGCCGCAATATCTGGAAAAGACGCTGGAAACGCGGGCCAACCCCGATCCGGTATGGCGTGTGGACTTCAGCGACGCGCAGGACACCAGCATCTATGTGTCCGCACACAGCGGCCAGGTGATGGAACACCGCAACGCGACGTGGCGGCTGTTCGACATCTTCTGGATGCTGCACATCATGGATTACAGCAGCCGGGTCGACTTCAACAACCCGCTGGTGGTTGGCATGGGCATCGGCGGCCTGTGGTTGGCGCTGACCGGTGTGTGGTTGCTGATCGCAAGCTTCCATCTGCAGGAGTTCATTCCGCGACGTTGGCGTTCGCGCCGGCAGCTGATGGTCTACGCACCGGGCGGCGCACATCTGCGCACGGTCGAAGTAGCCAGCGGCGACAGCGTTTACGTGGCACTGGCGCGCGAAGGCATCAATCTTCCCTCCAACTGCGGTGGTGGACAGAGCTGCGGCCTGTGCGAAGTGCGGGTGCGTGCCGGTGCCGGCAAGGCAACGGCGGCTGATCGCGCGCATGTACCCGAAGCAAAGCGCAAGGTCGGCTGTCGACTGGCTTGCAACCTGCAGGTGGATGAAGACGTTGAGATCGAGGTGGCCGGCGGCGCCAGTCTGTGGACCGAGCATTGGGCCATCGTCGAGAAGGTCGTTGCGGTAACGCCGTTCCTGCGCGAGATCCATCTGCGCCCGGAACAGACCGCGGACGCACAGTTCCAGCCCGGCTGCTATCTGCAGCTGCATGTGCCGGAGTACGAATTGCCGGGCACTGCGGTGTGGTTCCCGGCCGGGCATGACGAGGATTGGAAGGCGTTGTCCTTACCTGCGACCTTGCAGAACAAGGCGGCGGTGCGGCGCTCGTACTCGCTGGCAACGCCGGTATCGAATGCTGACGGCGGTTTGGTGTTGCTGGTGCGCTTCAGCCCCGGCTGGCAGGAAAATCGCAAGCATCCGCCAGGCAAGGGCTCGACCTTTGCCTATACGTTGCGCGAGGGTGACCGCGTCCGCTACAGCGGCCCGTTCGGTGACTTTTCACTCAGTGGCAGTGAGCGCGAGAAGATCTTCATTGGCGCCGGTGCAGGCATGGCGCCGCTACGTGCGCTGATTCAGCAACGTCTGGATGAGGGTGGTGGCGAGCGTATCCACTATTGGTACGGCGCCCGTGGCGAACGTGATTGCCCTTATGTCGAGCAGATGCAGGAGCTGGCGCATGAGCATGCCAACTTCAGTTGGCATCCGGTTTGGTCAGGGCAGGGTGCAGATGCACGTCGTGTGCATGAGGCGATGCATGAGGATCTGTTGAAGCAGCATCCGGATCTGGCTGGTTGCGAGTTCTATCTGTGTGGGCCGCCGGCGATGTTGGCGGCGACCAGGCAGTTGCTGCGCAAGCTGGGTGTTGCGGATGCGCGGGTTGCGTTTGATGACTTCAAGATCTGAGTAACTTCGGGTTTGGTTGGTGCGGCTGCAGGTGTGGGACGCCTGCAGCCGTTGCCAATCTTGCTGGTGTTGGGCCTGGCGTTGGTAGCAGCTCCAGATCTGGCTGTTGCCGCTGCTTTGGCCTGTTCTTGGCTCTGGATTCTGCTTTGGCTGTGGCTTTGGCTTTGGCTTTGGCTTTGGCTGTGGCTGTGGCTTTGGCTTTTGGCACGCCCTTCTCCCGCTTGCGGGAGAAGGTGCCCGGAGAGCCTGCCCCCGCGAAGGCGGGGGGCGGATGAGGGGAGCTTTTGACTTTGCTTAGCTAGAAGCTTGCCCTCACCCCAACCCCTCTCCCGTAAACGGGAGAGGGGCTTCAGCGCAGATCACTCGTGCTTTGAGAACTCGCTCAACGAACCATCATTGCCCAACAACGCCACCGTGAACGCCTGGCGATAGCCATCCGGAGATTCCATGCCCGGCGTACCAACCGGCATGCCCGGCAACACCAGTCCACGCGCCTGCGGGCGCTCGGCCAGCAGCTTCTTGATGTCTTCCACCGGAACATGGCCTTCCACCACATAGCCGTCGATCTCTGAGGTGTGGCAGGACATCATGCCGTCACCGATTCCCAGCTTCTGCTTGATCGTGGCCAGATCGGCGGTGTCATTGAGCTGCACCGGGAAACCCGCGGCCTGCATATGCTCGGCCCAGCCACCACAGCAACCGCAGTTCGGGTCCTTGTGCACAACCACCAACGGCAAGGCTTTGGTGGCTGGTGCTACTTCAACAGTCTTTGCAGGCGCCGCAACAGCGGCCGTAGCTGCTGCAGAAGCAGCAGTCGACGGACTGGCATTGCACGCACTGATCAACAGGGTGCCAGCAGCCAACACCAATAGCGAGAACATGGGCTTTGAACGCATTTTCATGATCTTGATTCCTTGGACAGTTCGCCGCAGCAACCGCTGGTCGCTGCGGCAGTAGGGCGTCACAGCATCGACAGGCCGCGCTCGAATTCCTTGGCGTCGAGCTTGCCATCACGGTTGCCATCGCTCATGCCGAAGTGCGGCAGCAGCGGGTGACCGCTGGGCAGTTCCTCGCGGCTGATGAAGCCATCCTTGTTGGCGTCGAAGCGCTTGAATGTCGCCGCAGCATCAGCCTGCGGTGCCTTTGCGGCGGGTTTCGCGGCCGGTGCGTGATGCTCGTGGCCAGCATGCTGGGCCTGCGCGATGGAAATGGAGGCAAGGGTGATCGCGCCGATCAGTGCGGCTTGAATAAAGAACTTCATCGAAAGCATTCCTTGTAGGGAGAGTGGGGATGGCGCCGGTATGCGGCGCCATCACTACGAATCAGAACCAGAAGCGCACACCGGCAACCCAGCGCGATTCACTCACGCCTTCGCCGGCATCACGGTGCATATCAGCGGTATTGCCGAATGCGCGTTCGTGCACGAAGCCCACATACGGCGCGAACTTGCGGGTGAACTCGTAGCGCAGGCGCAGGCCTGCTTCCACGCTGCTCAAGCCCTTGCCGACGCCACGGCGCGGATCGTCATCGGCGACGATGCTGGCTTCCACCACTGGCTGCAGAATCAGGCGGTTGGTCAGCAGCACGTCGTACTCGACCTCGAAGGCCAACTCGGCCTTGCGCGGTCCGCCGATGTAGGCCATCGCCGAGACTTCGAACTTGTACGGCGACATGCCCTGCAGGCCGAACGCGGCACGGGTCAGGTCTGAGGAATCACGGCTATTGTCATGCCGCGCACCGGCAACCACGTCCCACCACGGCGAGATCGAATGCCCGTACAGCGCATCCACCGACCAGTCGCCGAGCGCGTTCTCGCTGCGCTCGCCTTCGCTGCGGATCCACAGGCGGTTGATGTCGTTGCCGAACCAGGAGTCGATGCCCCAGGCCTGGCCGCTGCCGTGGGCGTTGTCCCAGGCTTCCAGGTGATCGAACACCACCAGACTGTTGAACGACGGCGCATGTTCCATCGCATGCGGCTTCAACACCGGGAAGGCATCGTCGAAGTCCTGCTTGGTCGGTGTCGGGATCGGTTCGCGCGGTGCGTCGCTGGCGCTGCTGGTCTGCATGTTGTAACCAGCATGCGGATCGGCCGGCATGGCATGGCCCGCGTGCGGGTCCGCTGCCGCGCCGTGGCTGGAATGATCCTCCGCTTTGGGCATGGCATGGTCGGCATGCGGATCGGCGGGCATTGCATGCCCCGCGTGCGGATCAGCCGCCGCGTCGTGGCTGGAGTGATCTTCCGCCTTGGGCATGGCATGGCCCGCGTGTGGATCAGCAGCCTTGGCCTTGCCGCCATGACCACGGTGCGCGGCGTGCGGATCGGCAGGCTTGGCCTTGGGCATGTTGTGCCCGGCATGCGGATCCACTGCTGGCTTTGCTTCAGCAGCATGCCCGGCGTGGCCTGCATGCGGGTCTTGCGCGAAGGCGCTGCCGCTGGCGGCCAGGGCGATGAACAACAGCGAGTGAGAGAAGGTCTTCATGCGTCGATCCTCACTTCGCGCATCATGCCCGCTTCCATGTGGTACAGCAGATGGCAGTGGAAGGCCCAGCGGCCCAGCGCATCCGCGCGAACGCGGTAGCTGCGGCGTGTGCCCGGCGGCATGTCGATGGTGTGCTTGCGTAGCTGGAATTCGCCGTCGGCGTTCTCCAGGTCACTCCACACGCCGTGCAGATGGATCGGGTGCTGCATCATCGTGTCGTTGACCAGCACGATGCGCATGCGCTCGCCGTAGTTCAATTTGATGGGCTCGGCACCGGCAAACGGAATGCCGTCGAAGTTCCAGGCGAACTTCTCCATGTGGCCGGTGAGATGCAGTTCGATCTCGCGGCCGGGCTCACGCCCATCCGGGTCTTCGAACAGCGAACGCATCGCGCCATAGGTCAGCACCTTGCGGCCGTTGTCGCGCAGGCCGATGCCGGGGTCGTCGAGCTTGGGCTCGGTGGCTGCGGTCTGCATGTCGATCAGCGGGTTACCGGCTTCGCTGGGCTTGTGCTTGGGCGACTTGTCGCCTGCCGCCGCGCCGTGACCGGCATGTGCACCGTGGCCCATCGCCGCACCGCAGCCGCCTTCCATGCCCTTGGCACCCATGTTGGCGCCGCAACCACCTTCCATGCCGGCACCGTGGTCGCCATGGCTGCCCATGTCGTGGCCCATGTCGCTCATGGTCAGCAGCGGACGCGGATCGATCTGCGGAATCGGTGCCTGCAGGCCTTGGCGCGTTGCCAAGGTGCCGCAGGCATAGCCAGTGCGGCCCATGTCCTGCGCAAACAGGGTGAAGGCATCCTGGCCGGTCGGTTCGACGATGACGTCGAAGGTCTCGGCCGGCGCAATGCGGAACTCGTCGATGCTGACCGGATGGATGTACTGGCCATCGGCGGCGACCACGGTCATCTTCAGGCCGGGGATGCGCACATCGAAGTAGGTCATCGAGGCGCCGTTGATGAAACGCAGCAGCACCTTCTCGCCACTGCGGAACAGGCCGGTCCAGTTGCCGGCCGGCGCGGTGCCGTTCATCAGGTAGGTGTAGGTGTGGGCATTGATATCGGACAGGTCGGAAGGCGTCATCCGCATCCGGCCCCACATGCCGCGGTCACTGAGCGTCTCGCGCAGGCCATCCTTGCGTGCGTCGCGCATGAAGTCACCGACCGTGCGCTGGTAGGTGTTGTCATGCATCGGCATCTTCTTCATGCGCCGGAACAGCGCATCCGGATCGATGTCGGTCCAGTCCGAGAGCATGACCACGTGTTCGCGGTCGAAGTGGTACGGCGGTGGCGCCAGCGGATCGACGATCAGAGCGCCATACAGGCCGGCCTGCTCCTGGAACAGCGAATGGCTGTGATACCAGTAAGTGCCGGACTGCTTGAGCTGGAACCGGTACTGGTAGGCCTCACCCGGCGCGATGCCGTTGAAGCTCAGCCCCGGCACGCCGTCCATGTTGGCCGGCAGCAGGATGCCGTGCCAATGGATGGAGGTGATCTCGTCAGTGAGCGTGTTGGCCACGCGCAGGTTGACCGTATCGCCCTCACGCAAGCGCAGGATCGGTGCCGGCAAGGAGCCATTGACGGTGATGGCAGGACGGGTACGACCGGTGAAATTGACTGCAGAGCGGCCAATGGCAAGGCTCAGCTCGGTACCGCGCAGCTCAACCGGCGGCACCGCCATGGCACTGCCGGCGGCGAAGGCCTGCGGAATACGTGCCAGGCCGGCGCCGGCAACCACGCCGCCAATCGCCAGGCCCTGTACGAAGCGACGTCGCGACAGCACCGAGCGCGAATCGGAAAGGAAATCAGAAGACATGTGGAACTCCCGGTCACACAGCCGCATCACGATGCGTTGCTGCATGTCCTGAACAGATCAAGGGTGCACCAGGGCGCTTGCCATGGCACAGATATCTGCGGACGCCAGAAGGCGCGGGAATCAGGCGATGGGAGGGCGGTTGAGCTGGCCCGGGGCCACGTCGTCGCGAGAGGGGAGTGCTGGCATTGACGCCAATGCATGACGCATCGGTGCAAGCCGCGTCATCGTGACGCTGGGCAGCATGTTGCAGTGCTGCTTACAGTCGCAGCTGTCACCGCTGGCACAGGGCGAGGGCGCCTTGTCGGCGTCGCCGGCATCGCATTGCAGGTTGGCTTCCTGCTCGTGGCAGCAGTCGTGCGCGCTGTCACCGGCTTCCATTGCCATCGTCATTGCCTGCATCGGCATGGCCATCGCCGTCGCAGACCACACCGAACCGACCGCACCAGCGATCAGGGTCAGGCACAGCAGCAGGGGCAGCAGGATGCGAGGCACGGGATTCAGGTTGGGAAGCAGGGCTGAACCATAGCATTCCTGAGTAGGGGGCGGGCTGAATGGTTTTCAACCCGTAATCCTTTCAGATCGTCTTTCCCGCGAAGGCGGGAATCGCTCTGGCTTTTGCTGGGATGTGCAGACAAGCCCAAGCCCGGAGCGATTCCCGCCTTCGCGGGAATGACGGCGGAGGGGCAAAACCCCATGCAAAGCTCCAGCCTCCGCCCCCACAACCCAACCAAGTAGAATCCACCCCAGCATTCACCAAGAAGTGGCGATCCATGTCCCAGCGTGATTGGGTGGCGGCGGCCATCCACAAGATTGAAGCCGACTACAACCGTTCGGCCGATACCCATCTGATTCCCGTCGACCTGCCGGGCTTCCCCGGTATCGATGTCTATCTGAAGGATGAATCCAGCCACCCGACCGGCAGCCTCAAGCACCGCTTGGCGCGCTCGCTGTTCCTGTACGCGCTGGCCAATGGCTGGTTGCGCGAGGGTCGTCCGGTAATCGAGGCGTCCAGCGGTTCCACCGCGGTGTCCGAAGCCTACTTCGCACGCCTGCTGGGCCTGCCATTCATTGCGGTGATCCCGGCCAGCACCTCGCCGGAGAAGATCGCCGCCATCGAATTCCACGGCGGCCGCTGCCATCTGGTGCAGCGCGCCTGTGACCTGAACTGCGAATCCGAACGGCTGGCGCGTGAAACCGGCGGCCACTTCATGGACCAGTTCACCTACGCCGAGCGCGCCACCGACTGGCGCGCCAACAACAACATCGCCGAATCCATCTTCAAGCAGATGGCCGAGGAGCCGCATCCGGTGCCGGAATGGATCGTCTGCAGCCCCGGCACCGGCGGCACCGCCGCTACTCTCGGTCGCTACGTCAGCTATCGCCGGCACGACACCCGCATTCTCTGTGCCGACCCGGAAGTGTCGATCTTCTACGACGGCTATTGCGCCGCGTTGGAAGGCCGCGACTGGCGTGACATGACCTGCGAAGGCGGCTCGCGCGTGGAAGGCATCGGCCGTCCGCGCGTGGAACGCAGTTTCATCCCGACCTGCGTCGATGCGATGGTGAAGGTGAGTGATGCGCTGAGCCTGGCTGCGATGCGCCATGTCAGCGCCACCCTGGGACGCCGCGTTGGCGGCTCCACCGGCACCAACTTCATCGGTGTGTTGTACGCCGCTCAGCAGATGCGCGCTGCCGGCCGTGATGGCTCCATCGTCAGCATCCTCTGCGATGCCGGCGAGCGTTACGCGCACAGCTATTACAACCCGGACTGGTATAGCCAGCAGGGCATCGACGTGGTCGGCGCCGACGCGGTGGTGGCCACGGCCGTGGCCGGGCAGGGCATGCCGGCCCTGCCTTGTGCCTGGCTGGAAGCGTCGCCATATCAGGTCTGATGCCGGCGCAGCCGGAACTGTTTGAAGGAATGTCGTGAACACCACCAATCCCCTGCTCGATTTCTCCGGCCTGCCGCGTTTTGACGCGATCCGTGCTGAACACGTCACCCCGGCGATCGATACGTTGCTGGCCGAGGCCGAAGCGGCGGTGAAAGCTGCTGAAACCGTGGCACCGGTGAGCTGGGGGAACTTCGTGGTGCCGCTGGACGATGCTACCGAGCGCTTGTATCGCGCCTGGGGCCAGGTTTCGCATCTGCAGGCGGTGGTCAACACGCCTGAGCTGCGCGAGGTCTACAACGCCAATCTGCCCAAGCTCAGCCGCTTCGGCAGCTCGGTCGCGCAGAACCCGGCGCTGTACGCACAGTACAAGCTGCTGGCCGCCGCGCCGGAAGCTGCAAGCTACGACGAAGCACAGCGCAAGGCATTGGAAAATGCACTGCGCGACTTCCGTCTCGGCGGTGCCGAGCTGGACGACGCCGGCAAGGCGCGTTTCGCCGAGTTGCAGGAAGAGCTGTCAGGCCTGCAGGCCAAGTTCTCGCAGAACGTGCTGGATGCGGGTGATGCATTCGCCCTATACGTGGATGTGGCTGATGACCTGCTGGGCCTGCCCGATGACGTGATTGCCAGCGCCCGCGCCACCGCGCAGAAGGATGGCCGCGAAGGTTACAAGCTGACCCTGCAGATGCCGTGCTATCTGCCGGTGCAGACCTATGCCGACAACCGCGCGCTGCGCGAGCGCCTGTATCGCGCGCATGCGATGCGCGCATCGGAGTTCGGCGATGCGGCCTTGGACAACACCGGCAATATCGATCGCATTCTCGCCGTGCGTAACGAACTGGCTGCACTGCTGGGATTCGACAACTACGCCGAGTATTCCATCGCCACCAAGATGGCCAGCGACGCACCGCAGGTGCTGAGCTTCCTGCGCGACCTGGCTGCACGCGCAAAACCCTATGCGCAGCGCGACCGCGCCGAACTGGAAGCCTTCGCCCGTGACGAACTGGGCATGGATGAATTGCAGGCCTGGGATCTGGCTTATGTGGCCGAGAAGCTCAAGCAGGCGCGCTACAGCTATTCCGAGCAGGAAGTGAAGCAGTACTTCACCGAGCCCAAGGTGTTGGCTGGCCTGTTTGGCGTGATCGAGCGCCTGTACGGGCTCAAGGTGGAACAGGACAGCGCACCGGTCTGGCACGAAGATGTGCGGTTCTATCGACTGGTGAATGCCGATGGCGCGCTGGTTGGCCAGTTCTACATGGATCTGTACGCACGTGAAGGCAAGCGCGGTGGTGCGTGGATGGATGACTGCCGCAACCGTCGCGTCACCTCAGCTGGCGTGCAGACGCCGCTGGTATATCTGGTCTGCAATTTCGGCCGCGGCAATGACGGCAAGCCGGCGACCTTCAGCCACGACGAAGTCACCACCGTCTTCCACGAAATGGGCCATGGCCTGCATCAGCTGTTGACCCGCATCGGCGAGCTGGCAGTTGCCGGCATCAACGGCGTGGAATGGGATGCCGTGGAACTGCCCAGCCAGTTCATGGAGAACTTCTGCTGGGAGTGGGAGCAGGTGGAAGCGATGACCGCGCATGTCGATACTGGCGTGCCGTTGCCGCGCGAACTGTTCGACAAGATGCTGGCGGCGAAGAATTTCCAGAGCGGCATGTTCACCGTGCGTCAGTTGGAGTTCGGTCTGTTCGACATGCTGCTGCACAGCCAGTACCAGCCTGAACAGGAAAGCGTGCTGCAGCTGCTGGAGCGCGTGCGCGGCGAAGTGGCAGTGAATATCCCGCCGGCCTGGAACCGTTTCGCCAATCAGTTCAGCCATATCTTTGCTGGCGGCTACGCGGCTGGCTACTACAGCTACAAGTGGGCCGAAGTACTCAGTGCCGACGCCTATGCCGCCTTCGAGGAAGCACCGGGCGCCGTGGCTGAAACCGGCAAGCGTTTCCGCGATGAAGTGCTGTCGCGCGGCGGCAGCCGTAGCGCGGCTGAGAATTTCCGCGCCTTCCGTGGCCGTGAACCGCAGATTGATGCCTTGTTGCGGCATAGCGGCATGACTGCCTGAACAGCGCCCACGGCCGGGGCTGGTCAGCCACGGCGATGAGGGGCAAGCTTGGGGATACGCATTCCCCAAGCTTGACGACATGCCCCGGCTAATCACCCGCATCGCAGCCTGCGCGGCCATCATCGGCGCGGTGCTGTGGTTCCAACCGCGCATCAACGAACCCGCCGCCCAGGTCAGCAATGGCTTGAATCTACGCAGCGCGCCGGATCAGCGTGCCGAGCGTCTGGCGGTATTGCCGATAGGCACCACGGTGGAAGTGCAGCGCTGCCTGGCCGACCTGCAATGGTGCAATGTGCGTGCAGACGGCAAGAGCGGCTGGGTAGCGGCGGATTACCTGATTGCCCGCAGCGACGGCAAGAAGGTCAAACTGACCGAAGCCGGCAAGCAGCTGGGCGTAGTAATAGAGACCGCCAAACCAGGCGGCTGAGCAGCCCCTGTAGAGCCGAGCCACGCTCGGCTGGGGCATTACTCAAAATGCAGTGTAGAGCCGAGCCATGCTCGGCTGGGGGCATTGCCGGTAAAGCCTCTGCCGAGCATGGCTCGGCACTACGCTTTTGCCCCCTCCCTTGCGCCGAAGGCGGAGGGGAGGGCTGGGGAGGGGTAAGCTCTTCGCTGGCTGCAGCAGCATCAGCTTCGCGGCTTACGCCGCTCCTACAACAGCAGAATCAGACCCACCCTGTTACTTCTTGTTCGGCACTTCAAAGCCCAGCTTGTCCACCTGCTGCGGATGCTGCGGCACGCGCTTGAGCTTGTCGGTGTTGACGTCGTACTTGTCGCGCAGGCGGGTGGCCAGCTGGCGGTAGGTAGCGTTGTCCATGTCCGGTTCGCGGGCGAAGATCCACGCCATCTCACGGCCCGGGTAACCAATCAGCGCCCAGGAATAGTCCGGCGCCACTTCCAGAATGCGGGTATGCGTGGGCACGATCCGGTAGAACCAGGTGCGCCAGCGACGGTTGCCGCTGTCCTCGTCTACCTTGGCGCGGATCTCGATTTCATCTTCCGGCTCGGCAAAACCATCGCGGAACTGATACTTGATCGAGACCTTGTCGTCGTCGCGCAGGGTATAGGTGTTGACGCTGGCCACATGGCCGCGTTCGATGAAGTTGGGTACCCGGCCGATCACATACCAGCGGCCCATGAAGCGCTGCAGATCAATCGGGCCCTCGGCGATTCCCTCCACCGTCGTCGTTGCCGGGGCGGCGTCCTGTGCGTGCGCCGGGGTCAGCGGCAGGGCGAGACTCAACAACATGGCGGACAGAAAGACAGGAATCGGTCGCATTACGGGTAGGGCACCTATGAAGGTCAGGGCTGCATGTTCGACGGGCAGCGATGCGCCCGTCAATGGCAGGTCGCAGTCTGTGAGATGGCGGCCGCCGAGGATGCATTCCAACACAGCCATGTTGCCGGAGAACGTCATGACCAAGCCGCTTGCATCGTCATCCCGTCGTAACGCTCAGGAAGCGCCCGATCCGCAGGTGCTGCGTTGCGTCAGACAGGTTGCCCTGGCTGGCTTGGCGCTGGTGCTGGTATGGCCCGCGGCGCGCGGCCACAGCGACTGGATTGGCTGGCTGCCGTTGTGGCTGCTGGGCATGCCGCTGAGCGCCTGGTGGGCGTTGTACCGCTTTCGCCTACCCGCGGCTTGGCGGAACCGCCACGCCAAGCCGCGTAAGCGCGGCCCGCAGGCCACCCGTGCTCGTCGCCCGGCCCGGCGCCGCCTGCCACAGGCGGCCTGACCTTCGACACGTGGGGGTGGGTAGGGGGCTGTGTTAGCGTTCGCGGCTTATGACCGCATGGAGCCAACATGTCTCGACTCACCTCTGCCTGCCTTGTGGCGGGTCTGCTTTCTTCCGGCTTGGCCGGGGCCGCCATGGCCGCTGACGACTCCCAGGACAAGTACGCCTGGCTGGAAGACGTCACCGGCGACAAACAGCTGGGCTGGGTGAAGGAGCAGAACGCCAAGTCCGAAGGCCGTCTGGCTGTGACCCCGCAGTTCAAGGCGATGGAAGCCGGCATCCGCGAGGTGCTGGATTCGGATGCCAAGATTCCGGGTGTCGAGAAGATCGGCGATTACTACTACAACTTCTGGAAGGACAAGCAGCACGAGCGCGGCGTCTGGCGCCGTACCACGCTGGTCGAATACCGCAAGGCCGAGCCGCTGTGGGAAACCGTGCTCGACCTGGACGCGCTGAACAAGGCCGAGGGCGAGAACTGGGTATGGCATGGCGCCAACTGCCTGCGCCCGGAGTACAACCGCTGCCTGATCGCGCTGTCGCGCGGTGGTGCTGACGCCGATGTCACCCGTGAGTTCGATATCTCCAAGAAGGATTGGATCAAGGACGGCTTCTTCCGTGCCGAGGCCAAGGGCGGCCTTGGCTGGATCGACCAGAACAACGTCTTCGTCTACACCGATTTCGGCCCGGGCTCGATGACTACCTCCGGCTACCCGCGCGTGGTCAAGCGCTGGCAGCGTGGTACCCCGATCACCGCCGCAACCACGGTGTACGAAGGCACGCCAGAGGACATGTACATCTCGGCGATGCACGACGATACGCCCGGCTTCGAGCGTGACTTCGTCAGCCGCACGATCGCGTTCTACAACAACGAGCTGTTCCTGATCGGCGCCGATGGCAAGCTGATCAAGGTCGACGCTCCGAACTCAGCCGAGAAGGGTATCCGCCGCGAATGGCTGACCCTGGAACTGCGCGAGCCGTGGACCGTGGGTGGCAAGACCTATACCGCCGGTTCGCTGCTGGCGACCAAGTTTGATGACTTCATGGCCGGCAAGCGCGAGTTCGACGTGCTGTTCGCGCCGACCGACACCACCTCGCTGGCCGGCACCACCTGGACCAAGTCGCACGTGGTGTTGAACGTGCTGGACGACGTCAAGAACCGCCTGAAGGTGCTGACCCACGGCAAGGACGGTTGGGTGAGCAGCGATTTCACCGGCGCACCGGCCTTCGGCACCATTGGTGTTGGCGCGGTGGACGCGGACGAAAGCGACGCGGTGTGGATGACCGTCACCGACTACCTGACCCCGACCACCCTGGCCATGGCTGAGATCGGCCAGCAGCCGGAAGTGCTCAAGACCATGCCGGCGTTCTTCGACGCCAGCGACAAGGTGATCGAGCAGCACTTCGCCACCAGCAAGGATGGCACCCGCGTGCCGTACTTCGTGGTGCACGACAAGGCGATGAAGCTGGATGGCTCCAACCCGACCCTGCTGTACGGCTACGGTGGTTTTGAAATCTCGCTGACCCCCGGTTATTCCGGCGGCATGGGCCGTGCCTGGTTGGACAAGGGTGGCGTCTACGTTGTGGCCAACATCCGTGGCGGTGGCGAGTACGGCCCGCGTTGGCACCAGGCAGCGCTGAAGCAGAACCGTCACAAGGCCTATGAGGACATGGCGGCGGTTGCGCAGGATCTGGTCACCCGCAAGATCACCTCGGCCAAGCACCTGGGCGTGCAGGGCGGCAGCAACGGCGGTCTGCTGACCGGCAATATGCTGACCCAGTACCCGGAGCTGTTCGGTGCGGTGGTCATCCAGGTTCCGCTGCTGGACATGAAGCGCTACAGCCACCTGCTGGCGGGTGCTTCGTGGATGGCTGAGTACGGCAACCCGGATACAGCCGATTGGGATTACATCAAGACCTTCTCGCCGTACCACCTGTTCGACCCGGCCAAGAGCTACCCGCCGGTGCTGTTCACCACCTCCACCCGCGATGACCGCGTCCACCCGGGCCACGCCCGCAAGATGGCGGCCAAGATGATCGATGCAGGCAAGGACGTGACCTACTACGAGAACATCGAGGGTGGTCATGGTGGCGCTGCGAACAATGCGCAGGACGCGCATATGAAGGCACTGGCTTACAGCTTCCTGTGGGAACAGCTGAGCAAGAAGTGATGCTTGGTTTGAAGTGATGCAAAACAAACGCCACCGAAAGGTGGCGTTTGTGCTTAAGCCCCTCTCCCGCAAGCGGGAGAGGGGTTGGGGTGAGGGCAGAGCGAAGTTCCGATGGTGAGCTGAGGTAGCTGCTTCCGAAGCTCAAAAGCTCCCCCCATCCGCCCTCTGGGCACCTTCCCCCGCAAGCGGGAGAAGGGAATAGCGAAAGCTCAAGCTCAAGCTCAAGCCGAAGCCGAAGCCGAAGCCGAAGCCACAGCCAAAGCCGAAGCCAAAGCCAAAGCCAAAGCCAAAGCCGAAGCCGAAGCCGAAGCCGAAGCCCCTCTCACCCCTCGGTTCTGCGCTTCCAACTCTTCAGTCCTCGCCCAATCCGCTCCACCGCCTCCTGCAAACGCCCAACATCCTGCGTATACGCAATTCGCACATGCTGGTTCGCCCGATAGTTTCCAAAATCCAGGCCAGGCGTAAACGCCACATGCTCGGTCTCCAGGAAATGTGCACAGAACGCCTGCGCATCGTCGGTAAACCCACTCACATCGCAGTACAGGTAGAACGCACCCTGCGGCTCCACATCAATCCGGAACCCCAGCGCCCGCAACGCAGGCAACAGATAATCCCGCCGCTGCCGGAACTGCTCACGACGCTGCTCGAAAATCGCAATCGTCTCCGGCTCGAAACAGGCCAACGCCGCATGCTGCGCCATCGACGGCGCGCTGATGTACAGGTTCTGCGCAAGCTTCTCCAGTTCGGGCACCGCGCGCGGCGGAGCCACCAGCCAGCCAAGGCGCCAGCCAGTCATGCCGAAGTACTTGGAGAAGCTGTTCAACACGAACGCCTCGTCATCCACTTCCAATACGCTCGGCGCATCGAAGCCATAAGTCAGCCCGTGGTAGATCTCATCCACCACCAGGTGCCCACCGCGTTCCTTCAGTGCAGAAGACAAGCCAGCCAACTGCCCAGCATCCAAGGTGGTGCCGGTTGGATTGGCAGGTGAGGCCACCAACGCCCCAACACTGCCAGCATTCCAATTGGCTGCAATCGACTCAGGGGTCAGTTGATACCCACTCTCCGGTCCCACCGGCACCAGCTGCGCCGCGCCTTCCACCAGCCGCAGGAAATGCCGGTTGCAGGGGTAGCCAGGGTCGGCCAGCAGCCAGTGCATGCCCGGGTCCACCAGCAGGCTGGAGGTCAGCAGCAGTGCGCCTGAGCCACCCGGGGTAACCAGAATCCGCTCCGGGTCGATATCCAGCCCGTAGCGCTGACCGTAGAAGCCAGCAATGGCTTGGCGCAGGGCCGGCAGGCCGCGTGCTGCGGTATAGCGGGTATGGCCAGCGGCCAATGCGGCTTGGCCGGCGCGTACCACCGGCTCGGCAGTGGTGAAATCGGGCTCGCCGATCTCCAGGTGGATCACGTCGTGGCCTTGTTGCTCCAGCGCGTTGGCGCGGGCCAGCAGCGACATGACATGGAAGGGCGCGATCTCCTGACTGCGGCGGCTGTATGGGGCGTGTGGGGTGTGGGGCGTGTTCATCGCTGCATGATAGGCGCCGTTGATGGCAGCGGGGCAAGCGCCGGGCATGGCACACTGTGGCCTGCTGCACTGGATGCACCACCGTTGTTCCGGAGCGAACCTGATGAAACCCCTTCTTTGCCTGTTGGTTGCAAGCCTGATGATCAATACCGCCGCCGCGTCACAGCCCACCCCGCCAGATGTTGAAAAGCGTCCGCATATGGTGACCGCACCGTTCGGTGCGCAGCGCGAAGACGACTATTACTGGCTACGTGACGACGAGCGCAAGGAGCCGGCGATGCTGGCCTACCTCAACGCCGAGAACGCCTATACCGATGCCCTGATGGCGCCGCTCAAGCCGCTGCAGGACAAGCTCTACGCCGAGATCGTCGGCCGCATCAAGCAGGACGATGCCAGCGTGCCGTACCGCGAGCGCGGCTACTGGTATTACACCCGCTACGAAACCGGCAAGGACTACCCCATTCACGCGCGTCGCAAGGGCGACATGCAGGCGCCGGAAGAAGTGCTGCTGGATCTCAACGTGCTGGCCGAAGGCAAGGGTTACTTCGGCATCGACGACATGGACATCAGCCGCGACAACCAGCTGCTGGCCTTCGCCGAAGACGCCGTCGGCCGCCGCCAGTACACCATCCGCATCAAGGATCTGGCCACCGGCAAGATGCTGGACGATGTGATCGAAGGCGTTTCGGCCAATGTGATCTGGGTCGATGACAACCGCACCCTGTTCTACGTTGAGAACGACCCGGAAACCCTGCTCACCGTGCGCGTCAAGAAGCACGTGCTCGGTACCCCGGTCAGCGCCGACGTGCTGGTCTACGAGGAGAAGGACGACAGCTTCTACATGGGCATCGGCCGCACCCGCGACGACCGCTTCATCACCATCGGCGTGGACAGCACCGTGTCCTCCGAGCTGCGTTACACCTCGGCCGCCAACCCCGGCGAGTTCACCGTGCTGGCCAAGCGTGAGCGTGATGTCGAATACGACGCTGACCATTACAACGGCCAGTGGGTGATCCGCACCAATGCCGATGGCGCCACCAACTTCAAGCTGGTTACCGCGCCGGAAGGTACCACTGACCGCAAGCAGTGGAAGGATTGGGTCAAGCACGACCCGCAGGTGCTGATCGAAGGCTTCGAGCTGTTCGATGGCTATACCGCCATCGCCGAGCGCGCTGAAGCGCTGGAACGCGTGCGTCTGCTGTTCGCCGATGGCCGCAGCGAGTTCGTCAAGGCCGACGAACCGGCCTACTCGATGGGTCTGTCGGTCAACGCAGAGCCCGATACCGAGTGGCTGCGCTACACCTACACCTCGCTCACCACGCCGGCCACCACCTACGAACTCAACGTCAAGACTGGTGAGCGCCGCCTGCTCAAGCAGCAGCCGGTGATCGGCTATGACGCCAGCAAGTATGAAACCGAGCGCGTCTGGGTGACCGCCCGCGACGGCGCGCGCATTCCGGTGTCGCTGGTCTACAAGAAGGGCTTCAAGAAGGACGGCACTGCCGCCCTCTATCAGTACGCCTACGGCAGCTACGGTATGTCGATGGACCCGGGCTTCAACCAGAGCGTGGTCAGCCTGCTTGATCGTGGCGTGGTCTACGCCATCGCGCACATCCGCGGCGGCCAGGAAATGGGACGCAGCTGGTATGACGACGGCAAGCTGCTGCACAAGCAGAACACCTTCAACGACTTCGTCGACGTGACCCGCGCGCTGGTTGCACAGGGCTACGCAGCCAAGGACCGCGTAGCGGCCTCGGGCGGCAGCGCCGGTGGCCTGCTGATGGGGGCGGTGGCCAACCAGGCCCCAGGCGATTACCGGGTGATGGTTGCGCAGGTGCCGTTCGTCGACGTGGTCACCACCATGCTCGACGCCAGCATCCCGCTGACCACCAACGAGTACGACGAGTGGGGCAACCCGGAGCAGAAGCAGTACTACGACTACATGCTCAAGTATTCGCCGTACGACAATGTGCAGGCTCAGGCTTACCCGTCGCTGTTTGTAGGTACAGGCCTGTGGGATTCGCAGGTGCAGTATTGGGAGCCGGCCAAGTGGGTGGCCAAGCTGCGTGACGTCAACACCGGCAGCCAACCCATCGTCTTCCGCACCAACATGGAGGCCGGCCACGGCGGCAAGTCCGGCCGTTTCCAGCGTTACAAGGAACAGGCGGAGTCCTTTGCCTTCGTGCTGTGGCAGTTGGGCCTGGCCGATTGATGCAGCCGGGTTGTAGTGATGCCTGATACACCGCCGCCACGTGATCCTCGTGAACCACGCCCAGCGCGCCTGCGCTGGGCGTGGTGGCTGCTGGCCTATGTGAGCCTGGGCGTGGGCATCGTCGGCATCTTCGTGCCGGGGCTGCCCACCACCGTGTTCGTGCTGATTTCGGCCTGGGCCGCCTCGCATGGCTCCGAGCGGCTGCACCGTTGGCTGCTGGACCACCCGCGCTTCGGACCGGCCATCCGTGACTGGCAGGCGCACGGCGCGGTCAGCCGCAAGGGCAAGTGGATGGCCAGCCTGACCATGCTGGCCTGCGCCCTGATCACCCTGTGGTGCGTGCCGCTGGTCTGGGTGAAAGTTACCTCGATCAGCATCATGGCCTGCGTCTGCCTGTGGCTGTGGCTGCGCCCCTTGCCCCCCGGCGAACGCTGAACAGGGCGAGATCGCGGTTCGGACTTCATGGTCCAGTGGCTATACTCCGGGGATGAACAAGACGTCCCGTTTCCTGATTCTCATCCCGGCAGCCTTCCTGCTGCTGGGTCTCAGTGCCTGCGGCAACAAGGGCCCCTTGGTAATGCCGCAGAAGCCGGTGCCGATCGAGGAACAGGAAGTCACCCCGGCTGACCAGCCCGCCACTGAAAAGCCTGACCCGGCCGCCGACAAGAAGGCCGACGAAGCCATTGAAGACGGAACCGGTGGTGCTGGCGTAAATGGGTAAGTCAGCAACAGGGCGCATGCGCTTCAGCAAGATGCATGGCGCCGGCAATGATTTCGTGGTGTTGGACCTGCGTGACGGCAGCGCGCCGCCGGATGCGGCGCAGGCAGCGCTGCTGGCCGACCGCCATCGCGGCGTGGGCTGCGACCAGATCCTGACGATCGAGGCCCCGCGCAGCGAAGGCGCGGTGGCGTCCTACCGCATCTGGAACTCCGACGGCTCCACCTCGCAGCAATGCGGCAACGGCGCGCGCTGCGTGGCGGCCTGGCTGGTACGCGACGGCGCAGTGCAGGGCGACGATTTCATCATCGACAGCCCCACCCGCACCCACGCCGTGCAGCGCCTGGCCAATGGCGAGTACGCCATTGCCATGGGCAAGCCCGAGTTCGAGCCGGCGCAGATTCCGCTGCTCGGCTTCCCGCGTGCGCGTGAGGAATACATGACCTCGCTGCAGGGCGAGAACGTGCGCTTCGGCGCCGTATCGATGGGCAATCCGCACGCTGTGCTGGAAGTCGGCTCGGTCGACGCCGCACCGGTCGAGCGGGTAGGGCCCTTGCTGCAGCAGAACCCCTCGTTCCCGGAATCGGTGAATGTCGGCTTCGCCCAGGTGATGGATGCCGGCCACGCCCGCCTGCGCGTCTACGAGCGCGGCGTTGGCGAAACCCTGGCCTGTGGTAGCGGCGCCTGCGCGGCGGCGGTAGTGCTGATGCAGCGCGGCCGCCTGCAGCGCGATGCACTGATCTCCTTGCCCGGTGGCGACCTGCGTATCCAATGGCCGGCAGACGATGCCGAGATCGTGATGTCCGGCCCGGCAGCATTCGTATTCGACGGAGAGTGGATGGGATGAACGACACAGTCGAGAAAATCGGTGCCCATGAAGTCGCAGCCTGGCTGCGGCGTCATCCGACCTTCCTCAAGCAGTTCCCCGATCTGGCGCTGACCATGGTGGTGCCGCGCGACGATGGCCCCACCGCCTCGCTCGCCAGCTACCAGTTGGAAGTGCTGCGCGACAAGAACCGCGAGCTGTCGCGGCGCTTGGTTGATCTCGGCGCGAACGCGCAGATCAACGAGCGCCTGGCCGTGCGTACCCATCAGCTGACCTTGGCGCTGATGCGCCAGACCAACGCCGCCGACACACTGCGCGCGATGGCCGCCTCGCTGGAAGAAGATTTCGCCGGCGACCTGGTGCGCATCGTTTCCTTCGACGACGTGCCGGAACTGGCCGAAGCACCGTGGCTGCAGGTCATCGCCAAGGACGACGCCAGGCTGGCGCCGTTCCACGACTGCCTGCAGGACGGCGAGCCCATCTGCGGCCGCCTGCAGCAGGAAAAGAACGACGTGCTGTACGGCGAGCGGGTCAACGAAGTGTCGTCCACCGCACTGTTGCCGCTGCCGGGCGTTGGCCTGATCGCGGTAGGCAGCTACGACCCCAACCGCTTCTATCCCGGCATGGGCACGCTGTTCCTGCGCATGATGGGTGAATCGCTGGTGACGGGTTTGCAGCGCTTCCGCAGCGCCTGAGTGGAGTGACACGGCGATGAGTGCCGTCCAGGCATTCCTGTCCTATCTGCAGGTCGAGCGCCGCATGTCGGCGCACACGCTGGACGCCTACCAGCGCGACCTCGCCGCGCTCACGCAATGGTGCGAAGCGCATGACGTCGCGGATCCGCAAACCCTGCAAGGCGACCAGCTACGTGAGTTCGTCGCCAGCGAGCACCGCCGCGGCCTGTCGGCCAAAAGCCTGCAACGCCGCCTGTCGGCCTGCCGCAGCTTCTACGCCTGGCTGCTGAAGAACAACGTCATCGACAACAGCCCCGCCGCCGGCCTGCGCGCGCCCAAGGCGCCACGCAAACTGCCGCAGGTGCTGGACGCCGACGAAGCCGTGCAACTGGTCGAACTGCCCACCGACGCACCGCTGGGCCTGCGCGACCGCGCGCTGCTCGAACTGTTCTATTCCTCAGGCCTGCGCCTGAGTGAACTCTGCGCCATGCGCTGGCGCGACCTCGATACCGCAAGCGGCATCGTGCTGGTACACGGCAAAGGCAACCGCGAACGCACCGTGCCGGTCGGCTCGCATGCAATGAACGCACTGCAGGAATGGCGCAGGGAAAGCGGCGGCACCGGCGAGAAACCGGTATTCCCGGGCCGCAGCGGCGGCCCGATAAGTCAGCGCGCCGTGCAGATCCGCATCAAGCAACTGGCGCAACGCCAGGGGCTGTTCAAGAACGTGCACCCGCATATGCTGCGGCACAGTTTCGCCAGCCATATTCTGGAGTCCTCAGGCGACCTGCGCGGCGTGCAGGAACTGCTGGGGCATGCGGATATTGCGACCACGCAGATCTATACGCATCTGGATTTCCAGCATCTGGCGAAGGTTTATGATGCTGCGCATCCTAGGGCGAAGCGGAAGGATTGAGTTTGTTTCTTTGGATGGCTGCTTCCGACGTATAGGTAACCGTTCGCTGGCTGCTCTCCGAACTGCGTGAACTAGCTCTTACCTTTCATTGGCAATTTTAGTTCCGCGTACTGGCAATCTTGGGACGATCAGGCTAGGGTCGGAGTTTTCACTGGGCCTAGCGGCGGAACGAAGCTCTGTCGAACTTGCCTGGGCTCCCTTGGTTGGCTGTGCGGCGTTCTCAGTTGTGTCAATTGACATTTACTGTCGGCATAAAGTTCGTTACGGTGCTGTCTAGTAGCTCAACGCGACCTGCTCCGCTTCGCGGACGGACCTAAACCTAAAATTAGCCACCTAAGGCGATATCCAAGATGGTCGAAAAAATAAGAGTCTCTCTTTGGGATATATTCTCATTCTTCCTCACAGGTCTTCTGGTCACAATCGTGCTGGCCGCGTTTTTTTTGGCGTATGGCGATCTTACGTTCAAAGAGCTATTTGGCGTGCTCTCTACTTTCCCGGCATCAATTACCCTTGTTGCTGTGCCGCTTGTCTTCACGCTTTTCGGAATAGTCATAGAGCCTTTTGCAAATTACTTTGACAGTAAAATTTTGAATTTCAATTTGGGCTGGATATCAAAGCCAAAGGAAAAACACAGCAAAGAGGAGGTCGTTCTTAGAGAAGAAATTCGATCTAAATACATGGGGTCTTTCAATGGAAAGATCGACAACCCATTCGGCATCTGCAAGGAGTATGTGGAGACCAAGCAGCTAAGCACCACGTTCATGGTCTACTTGTCCAGGTATGGCTTCTATCGCAATTGCGCCTTTATCTCCGTTGCGTCCGGTATTGCTTTGCTGATTTTTGCTTCTACATGGTGCGGCGGAACTATCGGGTTGTTATGCGGGCTAGCAGCTGCCGCTGTGTTCAAGCGGCGGGCCGGGGATTTCTATAGCTTGATGGCTCCAGCCGTGTATCGAGCTTTCCTTATTGATAAAGTCTCATGGGTTCCGGTGGCGGAGGCCTGTAATTCGCACAATCCGGCAGCGCCTCCCGGTGCGGATTAATTCAGTAAATGTCTTGTACGGCCGCGGCACAGACTATTGCCAGTAGGATGCAAATGGTTGCCGGCAAACCGCTTTCATCGGTGGTTCCCATTAAATGTCCATCAAAATGGCGATATTTGCACGTGCGAAGTCGCGGGCAAGGCGCGGGTCCACCCCCGCGATGAGTCTCCCATCATCGAAGCTGGCTTCGGGTAGCGGATTTTCGTGCCCACTCCTGCTTTTGGCCAAGATTCGCGTTGCTTCAATTCATGCGGCCGTCGGACGATCTGAGTAATTCTCACGGGGTACTGGACGAAGGCTCACTTTAACATGCCCATTCACCTGCAGATCCAAGCGGGCCATGCCCTCGTCGATATCTACTGCTGTGGTTTCGGTTCTCCGCTAAATTTGGTGGGTTGAGAACGCCGCTCCCGATGCTCGTGCTTAGCAGTTCGGGGATACCTCGACCAACCATTCGGGCGCTACATGCGTGATCTCACGGAGGGCTCCGCTGAATTACGGTCATGCTGACAGCCTGGCTAGAGTAAATACACGACAAAATTGCGTTGGGGGCTTTGTAAAAATCCTGATTTTAATTCTTTCGGAGGAAGTGATTTGACCATTGACGAGCTTCGGGATGCCTTGGAGGTGTACTTGGCGCCTCTTCTGTCTGCCCAAGTTTTGCCGGGGGCTGTAAAGTGTAAGGCCAACAGTCCGCGAGTTGCGGCGCTTGAGCCATCAAGGACAGCCATCAAGGCCGACGATGCGGGTGTAGAGAGACTTGTCCTTTATCGCCGACCTGGATTTACGCCGGAAGAGCTGGCACTCACAAAGAATTTTGTTGAAGAGCTCGTCGCTATACATGGTGCAGTTGGTCAAGAATACCGTGCTGAGTTATTCACTTTTCTTCCGGTGCGGGCAATTTCCCGTCACCTTGGTGGTCTTTCTGCGGTAAGTGTCATATTGCGTCAGTTTGTAGTTTGGTCTGCCCGCACGTATGAGGGAGGGGCGATTGCTTCGTCCATAGGGATAGACCCAAACACCAGCGGGGAGGGGGTCGGTCTCGCTGATGTATTTAAGGAAGATTTCTCGGCAGTCGTAAGTAATGGTTTCGATACTCTCCTGGTTGTGACTCCGGATTGCGAAATATTTGGGTCTGGACAGCTTTCGGCGCATCAGCTCGGCCTTGCCTATGCCCCGTATCGACTGAGTGCGATTGCAGACTGGACCGATGCTAGCCGCATTGCGCTGGTATTGAATCGCCTCGGAGAACAGTTAATATTCAAAAACAAGAAGTTGATTTTTGCTAAGCGGCGTGGTGAATGGCAGTACTACGCTCATGAAATGTATCTCCGGCAGATGCAGCCTCCTCAAAATAGATTTTTAAGAGAGGCGATCTATCAGAGTTGTCTCGATATTTCCTTTGCTAGAAGCGGCGGATGCATCATTGTGATTCGGTCTGGATCATTAGGTGAAGTAGGTGAAGTTGTTTCAGAGCCAGACTTGCTTTCAGGAAACAATCCTTCCATCAAGTCAAGAACGATTCGCGCCATGGTAAATGGGAAGTTCCAGAACCTAGACCGACGATTGCGCCAAGAACTGCTTGCTCTGGATGGCGCAATGGTTCTGGATCACCTAGGCAACATAGTTGCAGCTGGCGCAATCATAAGTGTGCCGGCCGGTAGTGAAGGTGGTGGCCGAACCGCTGCCGCAAAAAAAGGCAGTAGTCTCGGGCTCGGAATCAAGATTTCCGAGGACGGTGGCATCTCCGTCTACAAGGAAGAGAGCAAAATATTCGTAGCTTGACCAGGTTGTATCCAGCGATTTGCTGCGAGGGCGCCAGTGGGCGAGCTATCCCCGATTCATGGGGTGGTTCAGTTTTGGATAATATTTTACGAACGGCGCGTCTTGGGTTCGGCTCTGAGGAATGGGCTATTGACTTGTCTGCCCTGATTAAATATGGTTTCGACTCATCTCCGGGAAATTATCAAATATTATAATTTCATGTCTCATCAAAAAGGTCGAAAGAAAATCCATCACTATGTGAACTACTCGTATCTTCATCGTTGGCGTGATTCTTCAAATGCAATTCACGTGCTTGATGTCAGGACGGGAAATGCTTTCTCATCGACCGGAAGGACACTTGCTGCTGTAAGTGGGTACAACGATTTTTCATTTGATCCAATAGTGGTCAATCTTTTGAATTACGCTTTTTCTCGGCGGTTGGTGGGTAAGAATCTTGCTGGCGACGCTTCGGGGATTGTACTTCTTCTCGTGAAATTGGCTAAGGATGCAAACTATCCGCATAAGCAGCACAATTTTTTTGAAGACTTCTATGGGGTCTATGAGAGTAATGTTGGCGCCACGATTGCTCAGATAGCCCGCGCCGACTTGGAGAGGCCGGAAGGATCAGAAGATTGGGCGCTGAATTTGCTGTTTTTCTACTTCCTTCAGCTCTTTCGAGTTCCGAAGGCGCGCAATGCGTTCCCAGGAGATTTCGTATTGGAGACACCTGAAGGTTCCATGACGCTGGATCATCGCCAGAGGCGTGAATTCATCATGGGGCACATGCTGATCAATTCTCTGTGCACAGCCTGTGATGTGCATGAGCGGGGTTTTAGTGTGCGCCTTCGATATGCAGCGAAGCCAGGAGATTTGATTAATTCTGATGCACCAGCGGTGGTACGGTCCTCAAAAATAGCTAGGCTGGAGGAGTTTCGCGGATGGATGCCTCTGACTCCCCGAATCGCAATGGAAATTGGTGATGTTGGTAGTGGGTATCGTACTTTGATGACTGAGAGGGTTGGTCGCGATGCCTTCGAAAATTACAATCTATCGATGCGCGACAATGCGCACGCACAGCTATATTTTAGTAGCGTTAGTCAGCGTGACGAGTACAGTCGCCGTTTGGTTCGTAAGGATTGAGTGGAGGATTCCAAATCAACCTGGAGTGGATACTTTGGTTTGCAGGAATTCTGCATTTTCGTTTATTTAGCCCTTGGGTCGTAGCAATCTGCTAATTGAGTGTCTCATCGTTGATTCGAAACTCGCCGCGCTTTCGCCGTTGGAGCTACCAGCAGCGGATGGGCCGCCCAGCGCGGCGCACCGTGTGTGCCTTGTGGGATCGGTGTCGGTATCGGACTTGGATTGGTCTCAGATTTAGTCTGATTAAGAACGAGCGCGAAACCAGAGTTTGAGGCTTCCCGTGCCACTTTCGTTTGCGACGTGTCCGCACACCGCCATTCCAGCAAGGCTCTGCTTAGCCTTCGGGTTTGCGGGCCGGTTTGAGTATCTGCTTTTCCCAATGACGCCAAAGCCCGAAGCAGACATAATTTTATGCGCTCAATCCAACCAGACCCGACCGTTCCTCATCTGGCAGCCACGCCGTCATGCTGACCTCTTACCTGCTCTTCTTCTTCGCCGGCTTGGGCGTATTCAACGGTGCGGCGTTGTCGGTCTACTTGTTGTGCCGAAATCCCGTCAGACCTACTCAGCGTTGGCTGGCGGCCTTGGTGCTGATGCTGAGTCTGCGCACCGGCAAGTCCGTGTTGGTCTACTTCTGGCACGACATCTCCAAGCTGGTTCTGCAGGTCGGTTTGACCGCCTGTCTCTTCATCGGCATCTGCCTGATCGGTTTCGTGCGGGCCTGGCTTGATCCCGATGGCCGCCAGACCCAGAACGATGCGGCAATCGCGTTGGGCTTGCTGGTGCTGGCGACTGCCTTTGGTATCGCTTGGCCCTATACCGAGAACGTCTGGCTGTGGGCTGGGCCGGTGTGGGCCTCCATCCAGGTGATCTGGCTGGTATGTCTGCTGGTGGCAGCGGGGCTGTTCCTGCGCGGAGGCAAGCAAGGTCGCGTCGATGCGGTGCCTGGCGCGTTGAGCCGCAGCCATGTGGTCTCGGTGATCGTGGGTGTGGGCGTGATCTGGTTGGCCTATGCCACCTCCGGCTTGACCTCGTACATCGTCGGCGCGCTGTCGTTCTCGCTGGTGTTGTACCTGAGCATCAGCGTTGCCCTTGCCCGGCGTAAGCCAGCTGCGGTCGCTGAGCCCTACCGCGACCGCAAGATCGCGCCCAGCGATGCCGAGGCTACGTTGCGCTCCCTGCATGCGTTGATGGCCGATGAAGGTCTGTACAAGGATGCTGGCCTGACCCTGGCCAAGCTGGCCAAGCGGCTCAACATACCCACGGCTCGGCTGTCGCAGCTGCTCAACGATAACCTCAAGACCGCCTTCAAGCCCTACCTGGCGCAGGTCAGGATCGAAGCGGCCAAGCAGTTGCTGCGCGCGCAGGCGTCGGCGTCGATGGACGATGTGGCGGAGGCATCCGGCTTCCTGTCCACCTCCACCTTCTACAGCAGCTTCAAGAAGGTGGAAGGGACGACTCCTGTGGCGTGGCGGCAGGCCCAGTCGCGCTTGGTGGCTGGCTCTTGAAACGTGTTTGGTGAGTCCGTAAACACGCTTCAGTAGATTGATTCGTAAAGGAATTCTGCAGACTTCGGGGCACCCATCCTGCGGAGCCTCCTTCATGTCAGTAACGCGTTCCAAGCCGGCCACCGCCGGCGTGATTTCGCTGCCAGCACGCCTCATCCGATGGTTCGCCGTGGCCAGCTTGGCGCTGTGGTTCGGCGGGCTTGCGCATGCCGATCCGGTCGCGGATCAGCGTGAGATATCCGCGGTCATCCAGGACTATCTGCGCGGCAGTTCCTACAACCAGCGCGATCGCCTCAGCCGCGCCTTCCATCCCGATGCGCGGCTCTACCTGAGCCAGGGCACGGACGGCATTCGCGAGGTGGGCATCGCCGAGTACACCAGTTGGTTCGGCAAGGAGCCGGGGCTGTTCAATGGCCGTGTCGGTCGCCTGCTCGGCATCGAGGTCGAAGGCACTATCGCCACCGCCAAGGCGGAGATTCTGATCAGCAAGGATCAGGCACGCTACGTTGACCTGTTCCTGCTGAAGAAGCTGGAAGGGCGCTGGCTGATCATCAGCAAGACCGCCACCCGCGAAACCGCACCCGCGCATGGCCGCCAGGTGTTGCTGGCGGTGTCCAACGTGGACACCATGCCCGGTACTCGCCTGAGCGCGGGCAACAGCTTTTCGGAACTGATCCACGCTTATGCTGGCTTCCGTGAGGCTGGCTACGGCGTGCAGTTCGTCAGCCCCGAAGGCGGCGCCGTGCCGCTGGCCTACATCGACACCCGCAACCCAGAGCACAAGGCCGGCATCTATGACGCGGACATGATGTGGGCGCTGGCCAACACGCGCCGGCCCGACGAGGTGACGGCTAGTGACTACGCCGCGCTGATGTATATCGGCGGCAGTGCCGCGATGTATGGCGTTGCCGAGCACCCTGGCATGCAATGGTTGGCGGTGCGCATCTACGAGCAACGCGGCGGCATCGTCTCGGCGGTCTGCCACGGCAGCGCCGGGCTGGTGAACCTGACCCTGTCCAATGGCACCGCGCTGGTCAGCGGAAAGCGTGTCACCGGCTATCCAGATGCCTACGAGGACATGAGCGCGGCGTACTACAAGACCTTTCCGTTCTCGATCGAGCAACGCCTGCGCGGCAGAAAAGCCCAGTTCAGCCATGGCGCGCGCGGTGCATCGCATGTGGAGGTTGATGGTAGGCTCATTACCGGCATGAACTGGGAATCCACCCGTGGCGTGGTGGCTGCGATTATTCAGCGGTTGGAAGCTGATAGTGCTGCACTACAGAACGAAGCCCAAGCGGGTGGTTGAGTAACTGCAGCCAAGCCGAACTGCCCGCTGCTGGAGAGGCGCGGGCAGGATCGATGACCATTCCGGATGAAGGGGCTTGCAGCCCACCGCTTGCTGGACATCCGGTATTCATGACCTGCTTGTAGGCCTTGTGGTGGAAGTAGTGCGGCTGAACTAGGATTGCGCTTCAAGTCGAACAAGGCAGTTGACTATGCATCGCTTGGCCTTTTTGCTTTCTGTTGCGTTCTTCAGCGGCTGTGCCCAAGCGGATACGGCTTGGCGGGGCACCAGCACCCAGTCGTTTGCCAGCGGCTCAGGCGATATTTTGAAAGCAGGCGGCGCGGCAGTTACCTTGTCCGCCGAGTCGACGGGTGCAAATCAGTTCGTCGGTGCCATCACCACGATTGACGCGGCGGCCTTTCAAGGACGGGAGGTAGTTCTCACCGGCACGCTTCTGGTTAAAGGCGGCACCGGCAACGCTGCGCTCTGGGTCCGTGCGGACGGCCCCGATGAGCCTTTGGCCTTCACAAGTACGGGTGACCAGCCTGTGCGTCTCAATGAGGGTTCCCAGCCGAGAGAGGCTCGGCTCTACATCCCGTCCGGTGCGACCAGTCTCAAGCTTGGGGTGACACTTGGCAGTGCAGGGCGTGTAGATGTGGAGCACCTCACGCTCAAAGCCGAGAGTGCGGCCCAGAGCAGCGTATCCGCCTATGACATGCTCGATCACGCCATTTCCGTCATTCGCGCGAACGCGTTGAACGCAAACCGTGTGGATTGGGCGTCCCAGCAGAAGTCACTCCTGACCCCAGATTTGAAGAAGCTTCCTGCACAGGAGGCGTACAGCAGGATCCAGACGGTTTTGACTGCGCTTGCAGACCAGCATAGCTCCGTGCAGGCGCCCAGTGCGGTTTCGACCTATCGCGCAGGTGCAGTCGCGACGCAGGCCGTAGAAGCCAGGCCAATGCAGGACATCGGCTATCTGTTGGTGCCGGGCCTGCGCGGCTCTGATCCAAGCGCTGGCGAAGCCTTCAGTACGCAACTCTGTGAGCACATCGCAGGCTTGGCGAAGACTGCAAGCAAGGGCTGGATCATCGACCTTCGTGATAATACGGGGGGCAATATGTGGCCGATGATCAAGGGGCTGAGGCCACTATTGGGTGCCGCCGATCTTGGTGCATTCCGGGACCGGAATGGTGTGGTGACGGCTTGGCGCGTCCAGCCTTCCAAGGCCTGCGACGTCGATCTTTCCAATAGTCGCGTCGCCGTGCTTGTGGGTCCCAGGACGGCAAGCTCCGGCGAGGCGGTGGCCGTTGCCTTCCAAGGCCGCCCTGACACCAGCTTCTTCGGGCAACCGACGGCCGGGCTTTCGACTGCCAACCAATCGTTTGCGCTTCCTGACGGCGGCGCTCTTGCATTGACTACAGCGGTATTTCTCGACCGTACGGGAGTTGCGTATCTGCAAGGTATACAGCCGGAAAAGCTTGTGCCCAGCGATCAGGATGCAGTTGCAGCAGCGGCAGCGTGGTTGCGCTCGCAGCCTTGATGGTGTGCTGCCGGCTGGAGCACGAAACCGGGGTCAGAGTCGAATTGTTTGAAGACGGATTCCGATGCTTCCCTCGCAGGGCCATAGCCTGACGTCGTGAGTAGCCCGAAACCGAGCCTTCAGTTGATAGCTGGAGGTGACGCCGTGCTGCTAGTTGGCGCATAGAGGCCGTCATAGCCGGGTATCACTCCAACTGCCGGCAAGTAACCTCTCTTGTCGCCAACGTGCCGATTGTCCGGGATCGAGGTGACGCCGCATTCCGGCGCACACACCCAGGCTGTCCCAGCAGGTCCGCGCACGTAGACGCTGTGTGGATTCAGGTCAGACAGCAAGTAACCGGCAGGCTCATAGTCGGGTACTGACGGTCGGCCCTTCTCACGGCTTGCATGGACGTTGCCCAGCAGGACAATCACCGCAGGTACCTCATCGTGTACTGCCCTGATGCGCATCGCCATGTCCGCGTCCCTCGATCCTGGCGTGCCATCGTCTACGGCCAACACGCTGATTCGTGCACCTTCCGCACGAAGTGTTCGTAGCCGGTGCAGCAGTTTCAGCATGGCCGCGCTGGATCGCCCATCCTGGGGCTGGCGTGTCCAGAATCGGCTGGCCAGAAGTGCCGTCTGATCTGCATCTGAGCCCTCGCTCATGAGGAACTGATCGAGCCTTGCCTGCTCTTCTATTGGCACCTCCAGTGCCAATGCCACCGGTTTCCCTGACTTTGTGCCGGCGCATGCCAAGTCACCAATCAGTGCTGGTGCTTCATTGGTGCCATGAACTTCACCGACCAGCAGCAGGCTTGCAGAAGGCATGTTGAGAGGCCAGCTGCACGTGGCTTGCTCGTTCGCCAGGGCAATGCCACAGGTGCTCGCAGCAAAGGGAAATAGCAGCAGCGAGAGGAGTGACTTCATGTCGATACCTTTTGCGGAGGAGTACCTGCGACCAGATCGTCACTGTACACGCCAGCAGCCAACGGGCGACCTTGGCCGAGAACAAGAAACGCGGTGTTATCGGCCTCGGAAACAGGTTTGAATATTTTCTGCATCAGTGGCGGCTGTCAGTGCCAAAGGCGTGCACTGTTTCCTCGCTGTGACCGAGGTAAGCGGCTGACAGCGGTACTGACAGGTTTCACGAGAAACGTCTCAAAAATGCGGTGCCAAGGTCATATCAGTTCTGCGCTATGGCTTAATCGGGCCGCGCATCGCGATGACTGGAGACATCGCGTGCATCTCGCCCTAGCCATGAGTCAGTCGATATGGATATCCGACACTCGGCAATGCTCGCCTCATTGGCGGCCTTGTCGCACCGTAATCGTATGATCCAACTGCAGGGGCCGCATGACGGCTTGGTGGTGGAGCGGTTCGAAGGACAGGAGAGCGTCTGCGGCGATCATCGCCTGCAGATCGACTGCCTTTCTACCGACGCCTTCCTGGATATCGATCCCTGGCTGGAGCAGCCGTTGACCCTGCAATTGCGCGTGGCCGACGGCTCGCTGCGGCAGTGGCATGGGCTGTGCACGGAAGTTGCCCAGCTCGGCAGTGATGGTGGTTTGGCTCGCTACCAGTTGGTGCTTGAGCCTTGGACCGCCTTGCTTCGGCTGCGCCGCAACGCGGTGATCTTCCAGGACATGGATGTGCGCAGTGTCTGCGAGCGGATATTTGCCGACTACCCGCAAGCCGCTTATCGCTTCGATGTGGAAGCGACGCTGCCGTGCCGGCCCATCACCACGCAGTACCGCGAGACTGACTGGGAATTCGTCACACGCCTGCTTGCCGAGGCAGGCTTGGCTTGGCGCATCGAGCAGGCACAGGGCGGCGAGGGTGCTCACACGTTGGTGGTGTTTGGGCCGCAGGCGGAGCTTCCTGATACAGGTTCGGTGCGCTTTCATCGCATCGCTGCAACCGAATCTGCTGATGGCATCAGCGCGTTCTCCGAGCGTCAGCAGTTGGTGGCCAACAGCAGCACGGTTGGTAGCTGGCACAGCGAGCAGATCAAAGCCGTCTCAGCGCAGACAACTGCGGCAACCAGCGATCTGCCTGCGCTTGAGGCCTATGTGCAACCACGCGCTGGCCGCTTCGCCGAAACGAGCTGGGCGCAGAGTGAAGCGCAGGCACGGCTTGATGCATTGCGAGTGTCGCAGGTGCTGTACAGCGGTAGCGGCAGTGAGCGCCGGCTGGCAGCTGGTAGTTGCTTTAACCTTGTCCAGCATCCGCAGCATGAGGCGCAGGCGTTCCAGTTACTGGTGGTGCAGCACACTGCGGTCAACAATCTGGAAAGCGGCATCGCCGAGCTGCTTGGCCACAGCGAACTGGAAAGCGGAAGCTACCGCAACCAGTTTCTCGCCACCGATGCTTCGGTTGCAATTCGAGCGCTGCCGCAAGACAAGCCCAGCCTGCACGGCCCACAGACCGCGCGGGTGGTTGGCGTTGCCAGCGCCGCGCTCAGCCCCAATCGCGATCATCAGGTGCGCATCCAGTTCAACTGGCAGCGAGGCAGTGCGCCCAATCCGGGTGGCCTGAACGACACCGGCAGCAGCCAGCCCGGGCACGCGCCCGGCGACCAGACCAGCGGCAGCTGGGTGCCGGTTGTCGAATGGGTAGCCGGGCCAAACTGGGGAACCGCGTTTCTGCCGCGCATCGGTAGCGAAGTGCTGGTGGAATTCCTGCACGGCGATATCGACCAGCCACGTATCAGCGGCCAGCTCTACAACGGCGAAGTAGAACCGCCGTTCGGCGGTGGTATCGATGCGCAGGCCCAGCACCCCGGCGTTCTCAGTGGCCTGCACACCGAAGCACATGACGGCAGCGGCACCCAGCAATGGGTGATTGATGACACTCCTGGCCAGCTGCGTACGCGCCTACACAGCTCGCTGGCCGATAGCCGACTGGAGCTTGGCTATCTGATCCAGCACCAGAACAAGACGCGCGGCGCACTGCGCGGTGAAGGCTTCGAGCTGGCAACGCAGGGCTGGAGCAATGTGCATGCCGGCGAAGGTCTGCTGCTGTCAGCCAGCACCCAACAGCACGCCGCATCAACCGTGATGGACAACGCCGAAGTCGTCGCCCAACTCAAAGGCGCCGAGCGCAGCCTGGAGCAGATGCAGCAGACGTTGCAGCAACAGCAAGTGCCCGGACTATCGGCATGGCAGAGCACCGGCATGCTGCGCGAACTGGCCGACCCGCGCGCCGACGGAAGATTTGCAGGCGAGGTCAACGGGCCATCGCCGTTCAAGCCCAGCGACGGCCGCAACTCCGGCGATGAACCTGTTGAGCGTTTCGCCAAGCCAATGCTGCTGGCCGAAGCCCCTAATCACATCGCATGGACAACGCCAGCGAGCGCAATCGCATACGCCGGCCAGAACCTGCAATTCACCGTGCAACGAGACCTGCACACCACTAGCGGCGAGACCATCGCCACCGTATCCGGCGGACAGGTTTCGCTGTTCGCGCAAAGCGGCCCGGTGCGCGTGATTGCCGCCAACGGCCCGGTAAGCCTGCAGGCGCACGACGGGCAGTTGGAGCTGTTATCCGATCAGGCAATCTCCATCACTGCCACCGATGCCCGCATCGATGTGCTCGCGCAGAGCAAGGTGGTGCTGCAGGCAGGGAGCAGTGCGATCACTTTGGAAGGTGGCGATATCACCTTCAATTGCCCGGGGGAGTTCAAGGTCAAGGCTGGGGATCATCCCTTTATGGGGGGAGAGAGCGCAGAGCCGTTCATTCCATCACTACCAAACGGTGCGGCGAAGGTAGCGCGCTGGATTGGTCTTCATCTTCAAGATGCCGAGACCCTGCAAGCCATGGAAGGTACTCCATATGAGATCCACTTCAAGGGTGGCTCCGTGATCAAGGGTAAGCTCAACGAAGAGGGGCAAGCTCACCATGAGCCGATCCCTGCACGGGATGTTGAGAAGATTGTCTACGAACCGCGAGAGCCCAGTGCAGAAGATACTTGGCCTGCGCTGGAGCTGATCGGGAACATCGGGCAAGGAGCGGATCATGGGTGATCCGCAGCAAGATCGCCCCAATGAAGCCGCGCCTGTAAGTGTGCAGCAACTGCGCGAAGCGCTCGGGTTCATTACCGAGCAGTACAACAACGTTGTAGACGGCGGGAAAAATGTCTTTGTTTGGCTCTGGGAAGCGCTGCAGGGCGACTTCAATCAGCAGCGCAGTACCGGCCAAGTCGTATTTGATACGGTTGTATCGATGATTCCTGGTGTCGACCAGGTTTGCGATGTGCGCGACATAATCGCCAACTGTAAGCAGATCGACGAAGATAAAAGCAATACATGGGCCTGGGTTGGCCTCGTGCTTACCTTGATTGGCTTGTTTCCAACGCTGGGTTCGCTGGTCAAGGGCGTGCTTAAGATATTTTTCTTGTTCGTACGTCGATTTGGCCTGAATCACGTCACCCGTGCTGTTGACGAGGCAATGAGCTGGGTTATCACATTGTTGCGCAGAAGGGAGGTCGCCCAATATTGGAAGCATCTCCGCTGGGACCGCGTATTTCATGAGCTGGCGCGTCAGGTTCGAATCGTTCGCGGCTTGGTGACCTCGGCCAACTTGCTGAAGGCCTTTGACCGCGGCATCTTGTTGATGCGCAACCTGCTTGGAAAGGTTGAGGACATTCCGATCATAGGAGCCAGCGCCAAGACAACGATTGCGCTCGTTGGGCGTGTGCGTGAGGAGATCAATAGCTACATTGGCGCTGCGTTGCGGCCTGTTCACGAGATCATGGAAACGATCATCCGACGTTTGGAGATCGAAGACATCCTGCAGCGTGGCGGCATACTCGATGCGCGCAATGTGCATTTTACGGGGACATTGCCGGAAGCCCATGCTGTCACGCTCATGCAGCGGACGAGTCCGCCGCCGGCTTGGTTAAGCAAGGGGAAGCCGAGCCAGTACGTTCCTTTGAGGCCCGCTAAGGTAAGGCAGACTGTTCAAAATGGTGTAAACGACGGTTATCCAACGCTTTCAGATCCCCAGATAAAAAGCTTTGCCAGAGGGATGAAGTCTGTAGTTCTGGTGGGGCCGCTTAAGCTCTATCGTGTAGTCTCCCCATCCAATACTGGTGCGGGATCTGACTGGATGACCGAGGACGTCTTCAGAGCCATAGCGTGTTCACCTACACCACGAACTGATTGGCGAAAGAAATTGGCGGTTTGGCCTGATTGGAATCCGAATGGTCAGTTCGTTGTTTATGAAATAAAAGCGGGTGAAAAGCTCAAGGTATGGAAAGGCCCCGCGTCTGCACAAGTCAAAGAAAACGGATCGCTTCCAGATCATTTTCTGGAAGGTGGATACGAACAGATTAAGTTCGATGCGAGTGTTCCTTATCGCGCAGACGGAAGTTTTCCTGTTGACGCAAGCGGAAAGCCGTTGAATACGCACGCAGATACCATGCGGTTCTACGATGTGAACCACTCAACGGGCGTGATGACACCGAATAGCACGATGACCTACGCGGCCTGGAAGGCTCTCCCAGCCAGTGATCAGTTGAAGCACATCAGCATCCGTGAAGCGATGAATAATCCGCGTATTACTGGGCCTTACGATACTGGCTGGGGCACATTAGATTTCTCGTCTCAATCATCGATTGCGAAGCTCGGACTCCCGAATATCCCCGGTCAAATAACAAAACAGTAGAACATGGCAATCAATAGCGATCTCAATCCGTGGCACAAACGTCAAGCTGCCCTGCTATATCACTTCACCTCGAATGAGTACCTACTGGGCTTGCTGCGAAGGATCGACAGGCTCATTGCCATGGCTAACGGTTTCCTCGACGAGCGAACACCTTTCGATTCGCTAGGGTTGGCAGTGGCGAACTGGCAACAACTAGACACCGCCGCTCACTTTTCGACCCATGCATTTCCTGCATTGATCGAGTTCCGAGAGGGTGTTGTGGGTGCCATCGCACTCAGGGCCAGTGAGGTGTATAGGACTGCGGGTGAGAACCAGTGTGGTCGCATGCTTGAGGAGTACGGTCATCACATGACCTGGGCTACTCCAGATCAAGAGAGTGCATTCAAGGAAGAGGCCGCCTCGGTTTTCAGCTACGCAGGGCTCATTAGTTCGATTACGGATCGGCTCGGCGGACTGGATGATTTTTGGTTCTGGATAGTTTGGAATGAAGGACTTGTGGACGCTCACAGGATTCCACGGTTCCGCGTACGCAAGGATATCGTCGCTTTCACGGATCAGCCTCCGCCGCGTACGGGCGTTTACGTGCCGAAGGAAGATCCGTATGGCGCTTTGCAGTTTGCGTGGACGGGAGGCCGCGGCGAGTTGATAGGAGCCAGTAGCCTCAACGAGTTCGGTCGAAGCGTTGTCCAGAAAATTGGCAGGGCCGGCCTTTGGGGAGACAGTGCGGGGCTGTACGAGATACTGGATAGGAATCGCGGGATGACCCCCTACGACTGGTCATGCATAACTGCAGAAAAGGCCCATATCGCCAATTCCTTCGTGGCCTCGGAATGCTTTGAAGATCGCCCAAGCGAATGGTATTTCGTAGAGATGATCGAAGGCGAGTTTGAGGAGATCGATGGCACGTACTCCGGCGCCTCGAGCGTTGATCTTCGCCCGGAGCGGGTGCCTGCCGGAAAGGCGGTACCCGTCAGCGGGTGGTGGTATACGCCTGCGCAAGGCTCGCGCCGCTATTTCAAACAGGGAGAAGTGTTCCCTGAAATCGCGGGCAGCGATTGGGGCAGCACCTTCTGGCTGTGGGCCAGTGACCAGGCCGCTCCACGGATCGGTTGATGGCCACTCGTGGCTTCGTGGCAACGCTGGAAGCTGCAGCCCTTAGCTACTGCCTCTGCACTTTGGAAACTTGCTGCATCCAAGGAAGCCCTCGCCGGTGCGTCTATTGGTCCGTTGCACGAGCGCACTTCCACAACGTTGGCAGGCTTGGCGTTGCGGGGAGGTGTCGGCTGGCGGCTGCGTCCATGTCGGTTCGCTACGTTGATCTGGCTGACGCCGTGGTGCATCCGTCTGCTGCGCGGCCTGGATCATCTCCAGCAGCTGCTCTCCACTGATCAGTTCAATGGGCTTTCCTCTGGCGAATGCTTCCGCGTCCGAGGTATAGCTGCCGATGCAGACGATCTTCACTGCCTGCGCTTGGTGGTGGGCGAGGAGCCCGGCCATCTCCCGCACCACGCTGACGCCCACTTGTTGGCGCTTCCATTGCTTGCATTGCACCAGCGTGCGCTGCCCGTCCTTTCGCAGGATGAGGTCGATGCCGCCATCGGGGCCACCCAGCCCGGTTTCTTCAACTGCATAGCCCCGGCGGCGGAATGCTTCGCCTACCAGTTGCTCGAACTGGCGCCAGCCGCCGGCAGCGAGGCTTTCGAGCGTGGTGCGCGTGTCCAGGAAGCGGCGGCGTTTGCGGGCATTGAGGTAGGAGGCCAGAGCGGCGATCCAGCAGATGACGAGGAGCATCCATGCCAGCGGCGCGAATACAGGGCTGGATTGTTGGGCAAAGCCTTGCGCCAGCATGCCGCCTTGATGGGATAGGAACCACTGGATGCCGTAGCGCACCAGGATGAAGCCGATGATCCCTGCGAGGAAGCCTACTGGCCACGGCATTGTTGCCAGTGCGCCGATTGCGGATTGTTTCGCTCTGCGTCCCATGCGTTCCCCCTGTTCCAGAGTGCAACGTAGCGCTTGAGCAGGGTGTTGTCAGCATCTTCGGGTTTTGGGGAGAAAGCCGGGGTCAGAGTCGAGGTCTCGCATCCGGCATCAAGCAGGAAATCTCGATCTGCGTCCTTTTCAGTGGTGTTCTGGCTGCGGCTGTGTAGCCTTGATAGCGTTGGCTTCAGCATAGGTAGCTGAAGACACCTGCGCGTATTCAAACTCCGTTCTCAAGGTCGTAGCGTCCTACGGTGTAGGCTCGCGCCACACCGCCGGCTAAGCGCTGCATATCGCGGCCTGACTCAGCCACCAAGCATCGAAGGGCATTCATGACGATCAAGCGCATGGACAACGTAGGTATCGCTGTTGAAGACCTGGACGCAGCCATCGACTTCTTCAGCGAACTCGGACTCGAACTCGAAGGGCGCATGCCGATCGAAGGCGAGTGGGCAGGGCGCGTCACCGGCCTGCGCGATCAGCGCGTCGAGATCGCAATGATGCGAACTCCAGACGGCCACAGCCGAATTGAGCTGTCGCGCTTCGACGCTCCTGGTATTGCCTCCGACCATCGCGCAGCGCCCGTGAACTCCCTTGGCTACCTGCGCGTCATGTTCGCCGTTGACGATATCGACGGCACGCTTGGTCGGCTCAGGAAGCTCGGTGCGTCGGTGGTTGATGAAGTAGTCAACTACGAGAGCACCTATCGGTTGTGCTACATCCGTGGCGTGGAAGGGATCCTCATCGGGTTGGCACAGGAACTTGGGCAACAGATTCCGCAGTAAGCGTCGATGTGCTGGCAAGCCGTATTTCGAGGTTGACCGGGTGGGGTAGGGCGGTTTGAGTCAGGACCAACCGCAACCATGCCTTGCCGGAAGTCTGCCGTCAGTGGTCTGGATCGGGAAAGCCGTGCGTCTGGCTTGACTGGTGGTGGGTCCGCGGCGACTATCCGCGTATTCATCATGACCAACAGGGTTCCGCGATGTCTGGCTTGCTCGGCGGGTTGATTGAGGCAGTCGTGGATTTCGTCACGGATATATGGGTATTACGCAGGCAGCGCTCAGGCAGGAATCTGCCGGGAAAATCCCTTGGGAAAGATGCTGCAGATGTAGCATTGTTCAACGTATGGGCCATGCTCCTGTCGCTGCTGGCCTTCGCCTGTTTCGCTGCGATGTTCTTCGCGGCCGAGCTGCCGCTATGGATCAGCTTGCTACCCGTGGCCGCTGCTATTACTTACCTGGTCTATCGCTGGTTCGCGTTGGTGCGAGCGGAGTAGTTGCCGGGATGGATTGCTGGGCTGCTGAGATGATGCGTCCGAACGTGGCGAGCATCGGGTTGCTGGCGGTGCGATGTTGCAGCTCTTCGGTTATCGAGATGCAGCATGGCGTCCTTTCTACTGCGCGGGTTGAGTCCCGAGCCTTTCGCTGAACTGTTTCCACTTGGTGATACGGAGCTCGCCGCACGGCAGATCGCGCGTGTCATCGCGACGGCTGTGTCGGGTTTTCCATGCCGGGTGAGTCTTGCAGATGCCCAGATAGGCGACGAACTGTTGCTGCTGCCGTATCAACATCAACCGGCCGATTCGCCGTATCGGGCCAGTGGGCCCATCTTCGTTCGGCGTGGTGTGGCGCGTGCAGAGTTGTTGGTCGATGAGGTGCCGCCGCAGGTACAGCGTCGCTTGATGTCATTGCGCGCCTACGGCAGTGAAGATCGGATCATATTTGCCGAGGTCTGCGATGGGGTCAACGTTGCGGAGTGGTTGCAGCAGGCATTTAACGACGGTGCTGTGGCCTATGTGCATCTGCATTTCGCCCGTTATGGCTGTTTTTCTTGCCGGGCGGATCGGGCATGAATGCGATGCCGAGCATGGCTCGGCACTACCTGCTTCGCACCCTCCCTTTCGCGTAGCGAAGGGGAGGGCTGGGGAGGGGTGAGAGCTTTGTCGACAGATACCGTCGCCAAACAACCCGTACCAATCAGCGCTTCGCCCGCATGCGCGTCAACGATTCAACCAGACCGTCGTTGCGCACCATGCACAGGAAGCGTCCATCGGGGTAGTCGATGATCAGCTCGGTAACGTCGTCGTTGACTGGAACTCGAACCACCACCGCGCCCTGCGCGTTCGCCCGTATATTGCATGCACCCAGCAATTCGCTTCCGATACCGCTGCCGGTGGATGCTGATGCATGTTGCGCTGGACGTCCGTTGCCCGCGTTGCTGAAAACTGCGCGGCAACCATCCTTGACCCAGACCGAGTGGTGGTAAAGCCCCCAGTTCTGGTTCTGCACACATTCGGTATGGCTCAGCTGCCGGACCAGGCGCACGTCGCCATGGGTATCCATATCGCACTCGGTCTGCGCCTTGCCTGTCGACTCGCAGGTGACTTCGTGCGGCATCGCTTTGTCGCGGATCGGTGCGATTTCGGCTGGCGCTGGATTGAGGCTGCAGATGCCATTGCGGCCGCCAGCGCCGGTATAGGAAACCTGCGTGCCGCCATCAGCCGAGCGGGAGATGGACAAGGTCACTCCGCTGCTGGAATCGCGGGCTTCGTAATAGTTGTCGTTGAAGCGCTTGAGCGTGGTTTCCTTGCCGTTGACGTAGACCGGGCCACCATCGTCAGCGTGGATTTCCAGGCCACCCGGGCAGCTGCCGTTGAATAACGGGATGGATGCGTTGGCGGGGGTTGCGAGTGACAGCCAAGCAAGAGGGATTGCTGCTATCAACAGGAGGGGTGATCTGCTCATGACTGTGTCCTTGGGCTGATTCTGTGCAGCCTAGCAGCTGTCAGATGGTGCGGGTGGAGTGGTTGGGCCGGAGGGGCGTTGGGGTGACGTTGTGCGGTAGGGCGGCGCCAGGTGCTGCTGCAGCCTTACCGGTGAAGCCTCTGCGGAGCATGGCTCGGCACTACGGGTGGGTTTGCCGGGAAGGCCTCTGCCGAGCATGGCTCGGCACTACATGGGGTTGCTTGATTTTGGTCAGTGCGGCGGTTGTTTGTGCGGCGCATGGTGACTATCCAGGCGTGGAGGGCGTTGCGGTGGCCAAACCTTTTCCGTTGAATCCAAAACATCCTGAGCGGATCTGCTGGGGTTGTGACAAGTACTGCGCTACCGATGCGTTGGCCTGCGGCAATGGTTCCGGGCGCACGCAGCACCCGGCGGAGTTGCAGGGTGAGGATTGGTATCTGGCGTGGGGGATAGCGCCGGAGCCGGGAAAGCCAGGGCGTGCGGCGCTGGAGTCTTTGTAGGAGCGGCGTGAGCCGCGAAGCTGGGAATCAATCAGGTTGCGGGCTTGTTTGTCACTTCAGTGGTGTCGGCTTCGCGGCTTACGCCGCTCCTACAAGGTGATCGGTGGGATTGCTGGGAAGGCCTCTGCCGAGCATGGCTCGGCACTACATGTTGGTTTTTTTCTGAATGGTGGCTGTCGCTGGCGGGGGGAGGCTTGATCGCGGCGCTGACCGGCCCCATTACCGGTGAACAGTATTCCGGAGGCCGTATGGACCCCAGTCAGAACCCGAATGTTTTTCATGCCACCACCATCTGCTGCGTGCGTCGCGGCGAACATGTGGCGATTGCTGGCGATGGTCAGGTCACCCTGGGCCATACGGTGATGAAGGGCAACGCGCGCAAGGTGCGTCGGCTTGGCCGCGATGGCCAGGTGCTGGCGGGTTTTGCCGGTGCTGCCGCTGATGCCTTCACCCTGTTTGAATTGTTTGAAGCCAAGCTTGAGAAGCACGGCCAGCTGACCCGCGCTGCAGTGGAGTTGGCCAAGGATTGGCGCACCGATCGCCGCTACGGCAAGCTTGAAGCGCTGTTGGCTGTGGCCGACCGCGAAACCTCGCTGATCATCAGCGGCACCGGCGATGTGATCGAGCCGGAAGACGGCATCATCGCGATTGGCTCGGGCGGCTCCTATGCACTCAGCGCGGCACGTGCGCTGCTCAAGCACACCGATCTGGATGCGCGTGGCGTGGCCACCGAGGCGATCAATATCGCCGGCGGCATCTGCATCTACACCAACACCAACGTCGTGGTGGAAGAGCTCTGAGCTCTTCGGCCATCAACCGCGAGTACCCCATGAGCCACAAGATCGAAGTTTCCTCCGCCACCATGACGCCGCGCGAAATCGTGCAGGAGCTGGACCGTCATATCGTTGGTCAGCACGACGCCAAGCGCGCGGTCGCCATCGCGCTGCGCAACCGCTGGCGCCGCATGCAGCTGCCAACCGAGCTGCGCAACGAGGTGATGCCCAAGAACATCCTGATGATCGGTCCGACCGGCGTCGGCAAGACCGAAATCGCGCGCCGTCTGGCCACGCTGGCCAATGCACCGTTCGTCAAGGTTGAAGCCACCCGCTTCACTGAGGTCGGCTATGTCGGTAAGGACGTGGAGCAGATCATCCGTGACTTGGCTGATACCGCGGTCAAGCTATACCGCGAGCAGGCCAAGGTGCGTGTGCGTACCCAGGCTGAAGAGAAGGCCGAAGACCGCATCCTGGATGCACTGCTGCCGCGTCGCAGCGTTGGTATTGGTTTTGATCCGGAAGCGGCGCGCAACGAGCCTTCGGCTGCCGATAACGAAACCCGCATCAAGTTCCGCCGCATGCTGCGCGCTGGCGAGCTGGATGAGCGCGAGATCGAACTGGACGTTGCTGCCAACGTCAGCATGGACATCATGACCCCGCCGGGCATGGAAGAAATGGGCCAGCAGCTGAAATCGATGTTCGCCAATCTGGGCAGTGCCAAGTCGAACAAGCGCACGCTGAGCATCAAGGCTGCGCGTCCGCTGTTGATCGAGGAAGAGGCTGGCAAGCTGGTCAACGAGGACGATATCCGCACCGCTGCGATTGAAGCCTGTGAGCAGCATGGCATCGTGTTCATCGATGAGATCGACAAGGTTGCCAAGCGCAGCGACGCTGGTTCGTCCGGCGGCGATGTCTCACGCGAAGGCGTGCAGCGCGATCTGCTGCCGCTGGTGGAAGGTTCCAATGTGTCGACCAAGTACGGCACGGTGAAGACCGACCACATCCTGTTCATTGCTTCCGGTGCGTTCCATCTGGCCAAGCCGAGTGATCTGATTCCCGAGCTGCAGGGTCGTTTCCCGATTCGTGTTGAGCTGGGGGCGCTGAGCAAGAATGATTTCGTGCGCATTCTCACCGAGCCAAAGGCGGCGCTGACCAAGCAGTACGAGGCGTTGTTGGCGACTGAAGGCGTCAAGGTCAACTTCACTGCCGAGGCGGTGGACCGTTTGGCGGAGATTGCGTTCCAGGTCAACGAACGTCAGGAGAATATTGGTGCGCGCCGTCTACACACGGTATTGGAACGCTTGCTGGATACCCTGAGCTATGAAGCGCCGGACCGTGATGGCGACAGTATTGCGATTGACCCGGCGTATGTGGACAAGCACCTGGGTGAGTTGGTTAAGGACCCGGATCTGAGTCGCTATATCTTGTGATTGTTGGTTTGGGTGGATGAGAAGCGGCGGCACTTTGGTGTCGCCGTTTTTTTTTAAAAGTCAGAGCCGGAGCCAAGGCCAGGGCGATTCCCGCCTGCGCGAGAATGACGACATAAAAAGCAGAAGCCGGAGCATTGCCGTTGCCGTTGCCGTTGCCGTTGCTGTTGCTGTTGCTGTTGCTGTTGCCCTAAGCCGTCATTCCCGCGCAGGCGGGAATCGCTCTTGCTTTAGCTCTAGCTGTGCGCATTGCGAGTAAGGCCTCTGCCGAGCATGGCTCGGCACTACCGGGTTTGCTTAGTCTTCGTCTGGCGGTGGCAGCGGTGATGGATCTGCGCCGGGCTCGAATACGCCGGGTTTTACGTAGTGCGCCATCGATGCGTCGAGCATCTCGCGGCTGTCACGCTCCAGGTCGAACTGGGTTGGCTCCAGCATGGCGCTGTACAGCACGCCGGTCAGGCCTGCGTGCAGGATGCGCGCGCTGGTGGCGGTGTTGACGCCATCGCGCAGCTGGCCCAGGTCACGCGCGCGCTCCAGGGCGCGGCGGAAAATCGCCATCTCCTCTTCGACGCTGTCGTGCTGCAGTTGCTGCATCGCCAGGCTTTCAGTGGACAGGTCGTTGCGCAGCATGATCTCCATCATGTCGCGCAGTTGTGGATCGTTGGCCAGTTCGCTCAGGGACACCAGCATGGCCGAGCGCAGGTCCAGGATCGGTGTGTTGCGCAGCGGCGAGTAGGTCTGGCGCAGGCGCTTGATGAAAGGCACGCGCTCGCGGTTGATCATCGCCTCCAGCACTTCGGTCTTGTTCTTGAAGTGCCAGTACACCGCGCCACGGGATACGCCCGCGCGCTCGCCTATCGCCGCCAGCGAGCTGCCGGCGACGCCGTGTTCATGGAAACAGGCCAGCGCGGCATCCAGGATGCTCTCGCGGGTGACTGCTGCCTCTTCTTTGGTCTTTCTGGCCATTGCTCTGTGCAAATGCTGGATGAAACCGACCTGAATTGTACGCGTTTACAAACATGCGTGTATGTATGTATATTTCCACGGCTTGCTCTGCAGGATGGCCGTGATGTGTGCGGCGGTGGCGGTTGCCACCGATGTACCCGTAACGTATGCGGTACGGAAGGATATGCCTCGGCATACCTCATGTTCCGCCCGATCCTCGAGCGCCACTTTTCCTCATTGAGCTCCTCTCCCATGCCTGCTATCAGTCGCTACCGTCTCGTCGCGCTTTCCCTCGCACTATCCGTCGCGCTCGTTGCCTGCAAGGGCGGCGGGGAGCAGCCGCAGCAGGGTGGGCCGGGCCAGGTCACCGTGGTCACGCTGAAGCCGGAAACGGTCACCTTGACCCGCGAACTGGCCGGCCGTGCAAACGGTTACCAGGTCGCCGAAGTGCGCCCGCAGGTCAGCGGCATCGTTGCCAAGCGCCTGTTCACCGAAGGCAGCGTGGTCAAGGCCGGCGACCCGCTGTATCAGCTGGATGACGCCGCCTACCGTGCCCAGGCCAACAGCGCCCGCGCACAGCTGGCGCGGGCCGAAGCCAGCGCCAATGCCGCCCGTCTGGCCGCGCGCCGCAGCAGCGAGCTGGTCAAGTCGCGGGTGATCAGCGTGCAGGACGACGAGAATGCACAGGCCGCCTGGAAGCAGGCCGAGGCCGACGTGCTCGCCGCCCGCGCATCCTTGGATGCGGCCAATGTGACGCTGGGCTATGCCCGCATCACCGCGCCGATCAGCGGCCAGATCGGCAAGTCCTCGGTCACCCAGGGCGCGCTGGTCAGCGCTGGTCAGGCAGAGCCGCTGGCCACCATCAACCAGCTCGATCCAATCTATATCGACGTCACCCAGTCCTCGGCCGAGCTGCTGCAGCTGCGCCGCGAACTGGCCGCCGGTCGCCTTGAAGGCGCCTCGGAACTGCCGGTCGATATCGTGCTGGAAGACGGCAGCACCTTTGGTCACAAGGGCAAGCTGGAGTTCTCCGAAGTCAGCGTCGACCCGGCCACCGGCAGCTACCTGATGCGCGTGCGCGTGGACAACCCGGACCAGGTGTTGATGCCGGGCATGTTCGTGCGTGCGGTGCTGGGCAGTGGTGTGCGCCCGAACGCGCTGCTGGTGCCGATGCAGGGCATTGCGCGTGATCCCAAGGGCGATACCTCCGCGATGGTGGTCGATGCCGAAGGCAAGGTCGCCGTTCGCCCGGTCAAGGTCAGCCGCACCATTGGTGACAAGTGGCTGGTCGAGGACGGTCTGAAGGCGGGCGACAAGGTCATTGTCGAAGGCCTGCAGAAGATCGGCCCGGGGATGCCGGTGCAGGCCACCGAGAAGGGTGCCGAAGCCGCCAAGCCAGCCGCCGCGCCTGCAACGGCGCCGGCTGACAAGCAGTAAGCGGAGAACTACATGGCACGCTTCTTTATCGACAGGCCCATCTTCGCGTGGGTCATCGCCATCATCATCATGCTTGCTGGCGCGCTGGCAATGCTCAAGCTGCCGATCTCGATGTATCCCGAGGTCGCGCCGCCTGCGGTGTCCATTTCCGCCAGCTACCCGGGTGCTTCGGCCAAGGTGGTCGAGGACTCGGTGACGCAGATCATCGAGCAGAACATGAAGGGCCTGGACGGCCTGATGTACTTCTCCTCCAACAGCTCCTCCAACGGCCAGGCCAGCATCACCCTGACCTTCGAGAGCGGCACCAACTCCGACATCGCCCAGGTGCAGGTGCAGAACAAGCTGCAGCTGGCGATGCCGCTGTTGCCGCAGGAAGTGCAGCGTCAGGGCATCAACGTTGCCAAGTCCAGCTCGGGCTTCCTCAACGTGCTGGGCTTCGTCTCCGAAGACGGCAGCATGGATGAGAACGACATCTCCGACTACGTCGGTTCCAATGTCGTCGACCCGCTGAGCCGCGTGCCGGGCGTGGGTTCGATCCAGGTGTTCGGTGGCAAGTACGCCATGCGCATCTGGCTGGACCCGACCAAGCTGCAGACCTACAAGGTGTCGGTTGATGAGGTCACCGCCGCGGTGAAGGCGCAGAACGCGCAGGTCGCGGTCGGCCAGTTGGGTGGTGCGCCGGCGGTCAAGGGCCAGCAGCTCAACGCCACCATCAATGCACAGGATCGCCTGCAGACGCCGGAACAGTTCCGCAACATCGTGGTCCGTACCGAATCCGACGGTTCCACCTTGAAGCTGGGCGACGTTGCCCGCGTTGAACTGGGCGCGGAAACCTACGACTTCGTTACCCGTTACAACGGCAAGCCTGCCTCCGGTCTGGCCATCACCCTGGCTACCGGCGCCAATGCGCTGGAAACCGCCGAGGGAGTAAGCAAGACCCTGGAAGAACTGCAGGCCAACTTCCCGGCCGGCATGAAGGCGGTGATCCCGTACGACACCACGCCGTTCGTGAAGGTGTCGATCAAGGGCGTGGTCAAGACCCTGCTGGAAGCCATCTTGCTGGTGTTCGTGGTGATGTATCTGTTCCTGCAGAACTTCCGCGCCACCTTGATTCCGACCATCGCCGTGCCGGTGGTGTTGCTGGGTACCTTCGGCATCCTCTCGGTGCTGGGTTTCTCGATCAACATGCTGACCATGTTCGCGATGGTGCTGGCGATCGGTCTATTGGTCGATGACGCCATCGTGGTGGTGGAGAACGTCGAGCGCATCATGTCCGAGGAAGGACTGTCGCCGCTGGAAGCCACCCGCAAGTCGATGAGCCAGATCACCGGCGCACTGGTCGGTATCGGCCTGGTGTTGTCGGCGGTGTTCGTGCCGATGGCCTTCATGAGCGGCTCCACCGGCGTCATCTATCGACAGTTCTCGGCGACGATTGTGTCGGCGATGGCCTTGTCGGTGCTGGTCGCCATCGTGCTGACCCCGGCACTGTGCGCCACCATGCTCAAGCCGCTGAAGAAGGGCGAGCACCACGTTGCCCACAAGGGTATCTCGGGCCGTTTCTTCAACTGGTTCAACAACGGCTTTGACCGCACCAGTGGCACCTACCAGCGCGGCGTGCGCGGCATTCTTGCCCGCCCGGGTCGCTTCATGGCGGTGTTCCTGGCGCTGACCGTGGTGATGGGCCTGTTGTTCGTACGCCTGCCCAGCTCGTTCCTGCCCAACGAAGATCAGGGCATCCTGATGGCGCTGGTCAACGCACCGGTTGGCGCTACCCAGGAACGTACCCTGGAGTCGATCTACAAGCTGGAAGACCACTTCCTGAAGAACGAGAAGGACGCGGTTGAATCGGTGTTCTCGGTGCAGGGCTTCAGCTTCTCGGGCATGGGCCAGAACTCGGGCATGGCCTTCGTCAAGCTCAAGGACTGGAGTGAGCGTACCCCCGATCAAGGCGTAGGCCCGATAACCGGCCGCGCGATGGCCGCCCTTGGCCAGATCAAGGACGCCTTCATCTTCGCCTTCCCGCCGCCGGCCATGCCGGAGCTGGGTATCGCCTCGGGTTACACCTTCTTCCTGAAGGACAACTCCGGGCTCGGCCATGATGCGCTGGTCAATGCACGCAACCAGCTGTTGGGCATGGCAGGTGAGAGCAAGCTGCTGGCCAACGTCCGCCCGAATGGCCTGGACGACACCCCGCAGCTGCGTCTGGACATCGACGTGGCCAAGGCCGGTGCGCATGGTCTGTCGCTGGACACCATCAACAGCACGCTGGCCACCGCCTGGGGTTCGAGCTACATCGATGACTTCATCGACCGTGGCCGCGTCAAGCGCGTCTACGTGCAGGCCGATGATGGCTTCCGCATGAACCCGGAAGACTTCAACCTGTGGACGGTGAAGAATTCCTCGGGCGAGATGGTGCCGTTCTCGGCCTTCGCCAGCCAGCGTTGGGATTACGGCTCGCCGCGTCTGGAGCGCTACAACGGCGTCTCCGCACTGGAAATCCAGGGCGAAGCCGCACCGGGCGTGGCCTCGGGTGACGCGATGCTGGAAGTGGAGAAGCTGGCCAAGCAGTTGCCGGCCGGTTTCAGCATCGAGTGGACTGCCGTCTCCTACCAGGAACGCGAGGCCGGTTCGCAGACGCCGCTGCTGTACACGCTGTCGCTGCTGATCGTGTTCCTGTGTCTGGCTGCACTGTATGAAAGCTGGAGCGTGCCGACCGCGGTGTTGATGGTTGCCCCGCTGGGTATTCTCGGTGCAGTGCTGGCCAACACCATCAACGGCATGGAGCGCGACGTGTACTTCCAGGTGGCGATGTTGACTACCGTGGGTTTGACCTCGAAGAACGCGATCCTGATCGTCGAATTCGCCAAGGAACACCTTGAGAAGGGTGCAGGTGTGATCGAGGCGACGATGCATGCAGTCCGTGACCGTCTGCGTCCGATCATCATGACCTCGCTGGCCTTCGGCCTGGGCGTGTTGCCGCTGGCGGTCGCCTCCGGTGCGGGTTCGGGTGCACAGCGTGCCATCGGTACCGGCGTGTTGGGCGGCATGGTGGTGGGCACCTTGCTCGGCCTGTTCTTCATCCCGCTGTTCTTCGTAGTGGTGCAGCGCTTGTTCAACCGCAAGCAGCTGGCCAAGAACGGCGACCTGCCGCAGCAGTAACAGGGCAGGGTAGAGACAAGCAAAAGGCGCCGAAAGGCGCCTTTTGCTTTTTTAGCCCCTCTCCCGCTTGCGGGAGAGGGGTTGGGGTGAGGGCAGCTCCGGGCCTGAAAGCCCCGAAAGCCCCGAAAGCCCGAAAGCCCAAAAGCCCAAAAGCCCAAAAGCCCAAAAGCCCAAAAGCCCAAAAGCCCAAAAGCCCAAAAGCCCAAAAGCAAAAAAAGCCAAAAGCCCAAACGCACACAATCCCAAAAGCGAAAACCGCCACA
>NZ_JBRREI010000017.1:0-84505 GCF_056760195.1 Stenotrophomonas sp. STEN020 | reverse complement strand
GCCCGGCCACCCCCCCCACCGCGCCGTTCCCGCTCTGGGGGCCGGCGCCGCGGGGCCCGCCCCCGGGCGGCCGGCGCCCCCCCCCCCCCCCCCCCCCCCCCCCCCCCCCCCCCCCACTACGCTCCCTCCCTTGCGCCGCAGGCGTAGGGGAGGGTTGGGGAGGGGTTGGCTTTTGAAGCATTGCCGATAAAGCCGCTGCCGGGCATGGCTCGGCACTACAGGTGGGGCTATACCGGTAAGGCCGCTGCCGAGCATGGCTCGGCAGTACGATGTCTGGTTTATTGTCAGCTTCGCGGCTTACGCCGCTCCTACAACACGGGGACGCTTCATGCCTGCTGCATTGCCTGTCTACATGCCTTGGTTGATGACGGCCGGTTTCGGCTGGTTGTATTACCGGCGCATCCGCCGTCATTTTGGTTGGCAGGCGTGGCGGCCTGTTCGCAATGGCTTCCGTATCGGCATCTTGGTGTTGGTTAGCGCGATGCTGGTGTTTGCGGCGGTGTATGTCCCGCATGTGGCGTGGGGTGTTGCTGCAGGCGCGGCTGCCGGTGTTGGCCTGGGAGTGTTCGCACTCAAGCACACGTTGATCAGCTCGCGCGATGGGCAGCCAGGCTATACGCCGAATCCGTGGATCGGCGGTGCCCTGGCGGTGTTGTTGATCGGACGATTGGTTTGGCGCTGGTATGGCGGTGCTTTCAGCCAGGGCATGGGGGCGGGTATCGGCAACGCCAGTCCGTTGACCTTGGCGTTGGCGGCGGCCTTGATCAGCTATGGGTTGGTGCAGGCAGTAGGTTTGGCGATACGCCTGCGATCCTAGTTGTAGTGCCGAGCCATGCTCGGCAAGGAGCTTTACCGGTAATGCCTCTGCCGAGCATGGCTCGGCACTACAGGTGAGGTTTGCCCGGTAACGCCTCTGCCGAGCATGGCTCGGCACTACAGGAAGCGGAGGCGTCAGCCTGCCTTCGGCGTGAGCTTCAACAGCTTTGCATTGGCGCCGTCTTCCAGCAGCCACAGTGCGCCGTCCGGGCCTTGCTCCACTTCGCGGATACGTTGGCCCATGTCGAAGCGTTCGGCTTCGCGGGCCTTGTCGCCATCAAAGGCAACGCGCACCAGCGACTTGGACGAGAGCCCACCGATGAAGCCGCTGCCCTGCCATTGCGGGAACTGCTTGCCGTTGTAGATGATGAAGCCGGCCGGCGAAATCACTTGGCGCCAGGTCACCACCGGGGCAATGAATTCCGGGCGGGTGTCGTGATCGGGGATCGGGCGGCCGTCGTAATGATCGCCATTGGAGACGATCGGGTAGCCGTAGTTGCCGCCGCGCTGGATCAGGTTCAGCTCGTCGCCGCCCTTCGGACCCATCTCGTGTTCCCACAGTTTGCCGTTGCCGTCGAAGGCGAGGCCGAGCACGCTGCGGTGACCCAGCGACCACACTTGATCGGCCGGCGATCCCTGCGCTACAAACGGGTTGTCAGCGGGCACGCTGCCATCGTCGTTGAGGCGGATGATCTTGCCCAGATTGGTCTTCATGTCCTGCGCCGGGTCGAACTTCTGCCGTTCGCTGGAACTGATCCACAACTTGCCATCCGGACCGAACGCCAGGCGATGGCCATAATGGCCACGGCCGGTAACCTTGGGCGTCTGTCGCCAGATCACCTGCGCATCGGTCAGCTGGCCATTGCCGTCGGCATCCAGCACCAGTTTGGCACGAGCGACCGCAGCACCACGGGTGTCGTTCTCGCCTTCTTCGGCATAGCTGTAATAGACCAGACCATTGCTGGCGAACTGCGGGTGGACAACCACGTCACCAAAGCCGCCCTGGCCACCATAGGCCACGGTCGGGACACCGCTGATGGTGCCGCGCTTGCCGCTGGCCGGGTCGAAGTGGACCAGCTTGCCGCTCTTCTCGGTGACCAGCAGGCTGCCGTCGGGCAGGAAGGTCATTGCCCAGGGCTCGTTGAAGCGGGCCGCTTCGGTGGCCGTGAACGGCCATTGCGCGGACTTCACTGCAGCCTCGGCTGCCGGATCAGGATCGGCGGCACAGGCGCTGGTGAACAGTACGGGGGCGAGGGCCAGGCTCATGCTGAGCAGGAGGGTACGGGGCATGGAGGTCTCCGGAAGCGGGATGCGATACCAGTGCAGGGTTGTACACCATGGCGACCGATGCTGTCCGTTCGGGGGATGGGACTGGCGCACGGAATCGCTTACCGTAGCGGCCGAGCGCCTGTGGAACTGGGCCCCTGCATCCAAAAAAGGAGTTTTCATGACGAAACAACAGATCTATCGCCCCTCTGCCGCGTTCATCGCGTCCGCATGGACGGCATTGTTGCTTGGGGCGGTGGCGTATCTGGTCGGCCTGTTCAACGCCGAGATGCTGCTCAACGAAAAGGGCTATTACCTGACCCTGCTGCTGTTCGGCCTGTTCTCGGCGGTATCGCTGCAGAAGAGCGTGCGTGACCGCTTGGAGGGCATCCCGGTAAGCAATCTGTATTACAGCCTGTGCTGGTTCGCGCTGCTGTGCGCGCTGTTGCTGCTGCTGGTCGGCCTGTGGAATGCGACCCTGCTGCTCAGCGAGAAGGGTTTCTATGGCATGTCGTTCGCGTTGTCGCTGTTCGGTGCGGTCGCTGTGCAGAAGAACACCCGCGACGTGATGGCGGCCGATGCTGCTTACGGCACTCCACCGCTGCCGCCGCAGGAGTGATCGAACACCACTCCCGCCAATGGCGGGAGTGGTTGCGGGCAATCAGCTGTCGCTGGTCTGATCCTGCTCTGGGTGCTGCGCCGTGTGCCGGGCAACGATGCCGGTGGCAGTGACGCCGCCAGTCGCATTGCCGATGGTGCAGAACACATCGGGAATGGTATCCACCGCCAGCAACACGCCCAGCGGCTCCACCGGCAGGCCCAGGCTCTGGGTGATCGGCATGTTGTTGGTCATGAAGTTGGCCTGGCCGGGCAAGCCGGTCGAGCCCATGCTGATCGCCGCTGCCAACAGCACCGCAACTGCATATTGCGAGGCATGCACGTCGATGCCGTACAGCCAGGCGATGAAGCTGGCCACGGCGATGTACTGCGCCGGGCTGGTGATGCGGAACAGCGACACCGCCATCGGCAGCACCAGCGAGGTCAGTGCAGCTGGATAGCCGAGGCGGTTGCGCGCGCTGTCGATCATGGCCGGCAACGATGCCAGCGAGGACTGCGTGCTACCGGCGATCACCTGCACCGGCACCAGTGCTCGGGCAAAGCGGCCGAACGGTTCACCGGCAGCGAAGCGGGCGACCAGGTACAGCAGCAGGGTGATCAGGATGTAGATCACGCACATCAGCACGATGTAATAGCCTAGCACGCCGATGATGCTCATTCCAACTTCGGCGCAGACCACGAATACCAGTGCGAACACGCCCGCCGGCGCCGCCCACAGCACCCAGCGCACGATGGTGATCATGGTGTCGGCGATGATGCGGATGATGTCCAGGATGCGATCGCGGCGCTCCGGCTCCTGCCGGCTCAAGGCAAAGCCGAAGAACATGGCGAAGGCCACCAGCGGCAGCATCGCACTGGAAGCGGCCGCTGCCAGTGCATTGCTGGGAATCAACGAGCTGATCCATTGCGCGGCGCTGAGCGGCGTGGCTGCGGTGGTCGGTGAGCGCAACGCATCGCGGAAGGCCTGGATGTTGTCGGCATCGCGCGGCAGCAGGTCCAGCAGGAACGGAGTGATGACCGCGGAGAACGCGGCCGAGCCGACCAGCAGGATCAGGAACACGATGATCGCGTTGCGCGCGGTACGCCCGGACGCGGCGGCATTGCTGGCGGTATTGACGCCAACGATGACCAGTGCGGTGACCAGGGGTACCACCGTCATTTGCAGTGCGTTGAGCCAGAGCCGGCCGATCGGTCGCAGCAGGTCGGCGATCTTCAGTGCGAGCGTCTGGTCATAGGCGGTCAGCGCCAGCCCGACGATGGCGGCCAGCACCAGCGCGATCAGCACCTTGACCGGTGCCGAGACCTTGGAAGATTTTGCGGGTGCGCTGTCGGTCATGAAGAGAGGGCTTGGCTAAAGAGAAGGGAAGATGCCCGGAACCGGACAAATGCTCAACGAGTAGTTTCTGAAAGTGCGGGCAAGCCCCAGCTGCGCTGCAGCCGCTGGTACTCGGCATCGGGCAGCAGCACGAACAGCGGCTTGGCCTCGGGTGACAGCCATTCCAGCAAGGCCGACATGCGCTCCGGCTCCATTGCGGTGCAGCCGGCGGTCGCTTCGCCGGGTTGGCGCCACAGGTGGGCGAAGATGCAGCTGCCCTGGCCGGGTACTGCAGCGGGGTTGTGCTCGATGACGAAGCCTTCGCGGTAACGACGGTCGCCGTTGTTGTGCAGGTCCAGGCGCATGGCCTCGGTGGAACCCTTGACCGCGGCTTCGCCGACCTTGGCGGCATCGACGATCTGGTTGTACAGCGGCGAGGCGGGCACATCCATGCAGTAGCTGCTGGCCAGCATCGGCTGGTAGGGCATGGCGCTGGTGATGTGCTCGGCATAGCCGAACGCCGGGCCGATGTTGAAGATACCGGCCGGGCTGCGGCCATCACCTTCCTGCTTCTGCGGGCCATCCTTCTGCTGCGGATGCACGCCGATGCCCCAGGCGCTGCCGCTGCGACCGAGGCTGACGTCGAAACCTGCATCGTGGGCCTTCCAGCCGCCGACGGTGCGTTCAAAGGCCTGCAGGTGGGCGTTGGTCGCGTTCCAGTTGGGTGTGGTGACGACGATCAGCTGGCGGGCACCGTGTACTGGAGTAGCGAGCGGCGAGGCGAAGCTGGCTGGTGCAATGACCATCAACATGCAGCCCAGCAGGTGTCGGAAGTTGCGTTGGAACAGAGTGAGCATGGCGGCGGCTCCTGCGGTCAGATGTCGATCAGGTGCTGGATGCGTTCCTGGTTCAATGCCAGTTGCCGTTGCCGATCAGGATTGGTCTGGCACAGCAGGACGAACACGAAATCCAGCAGGTATTGCAGCGAACTACGGTAGAGCAGCTGCGCGATGGGTGGTTGCGGGTCGTGTGCGCAGATGGCCAGCGAGGCATCTGCATGCGCGCGCAGTGGATTGGCGGTGTGGCGGGTGATAGACACCACTTTGCCGCCGACTTCCTGGAATTGACGCGACAACTGCCATAGCTGTGGCAGCTTGCCGAATTCGGAGAACACCAGCAGCACGTCACCGGGGCGAGCGGCGGAGAGGTTGGCAGTCATCAGGATGGGATCGGCCTGCTGCACGGTGAGGATGCCCAGCAGCGACAGCCGCATGGCGAACTCACGCGCGTACAGGCCATCGTCGCCCAAGCCATAGATGAAGACTTTGGGTGCGTTGTCGACCAGTGCGATGACTGCTTCCACGTCGGCCTGGGAATTGGCGGCCATGGTTTCTTCTTCGGCAGCGGCTTTGGCGCGGCGCAGGGTTTCGGCAACCAGCAGGTAGCCGCCGGGTTGGTTCTCCGGGGGCCAGTTGGTGCTCTCGCCATTGCCGGCGGCGGCGACGGCGGCGCCTACCGAGTATTTCAAGTCGGGATAGCCTTTGAAGCCGAGTTTCTGGCTGAACTTGACCACGCTGGATTGGCTGATATCCAAGGCATTGGCAAGCTGCTGCGAGGAGTAATCGCGCAGCAGATGTGCGTTGTCGAGGATGAAGTCGGCGATGCGACGTTCGATGGCCGACATCTGTTCGCGTTCGGAGCGGATTTTCACCAGAGGTGGCATGGGCGTATGGATGTTTATCTGCTGAAGACTTTAAGGGATTGCGCGAGCAAGCGGAGCAGCGCTGATTTTTTGGCTGTTGCTCCATAGCCCCTCTCCTGCGAAGCGGGAGAGGAGTTGGGGTGAGGGCGCTTTGGGTTTTCGCCTGTGCCCGTGTCTTTGCTCCAGTCCCCTCCCTTGCACGTAGTGCAGGGGAGGGTTGGGGAGGGGTAGCTTCTGCAGTTGCAGTTGCTCCGGCTCCTGCCGTTGCTCTTGCTCCACCGGGTCCCCTTCCGCAGCGACGGAGCTGGCAGACAAGACCCCGAACGGGGCGACGCACACGGATGTGCGTCGTTTTTCGACGATACAGGGATGTATTGTCGAAAAATCCTGCCAGCGGAGTGGACCCGCGTCGCATAGCGACGTGGGCGCGGAGGCAGGGTGTGCTTGACCAGCCATTCGGCTGTTGAAAAAGCACTTCTTTTGGTTAGCTTTTCTTTGCACAAGCAAAGAAAAGTAACTCGCTCCCCGAAGGGGAGAGAAAGCCTTTGCTCTGGCGTTTGCTGTAGCAGAAGCAGAAGCCGGAGCTGAAGCTACCCCTCCCCAACCCTCCCCTGCGCTGCGCGCAAGGGAGGGGGCAACAGCAGAAGCAGAAGCAGAAGCAGAAGCAGAAGCAGAAGCCAGGCTCATGTGTTGGTGGAGGCACTCATCCCAAAACAAAACAGCACCGGACTTTGCCGGTGCTGTTGTTTGCGCATGCGCGACCACGGCGGCGGCAACCGAGGAGAGACCGGTCGCCGCCGCTTGGGTGATCACGGCTTGATCATCTCCAGCCCGCGGACCTCGATGATGCCCAGGCCCGGCGCATCGGTAATGCTGATCTCCGACTCGTTGAAGATCACGCCGCCCACCACCGGATTGAACTGGCTCAGCGATGGCCCGTCCAGGTCCACCTTGCTGATCGCGCCGGACTTGGCCACGCCAAGATGCACTGCCGCTGCCACGCTGATGCTGGATTCGAGCATGCAGCCGATCATGCATGGCACGCCGTACAACGAGGCAATGTCGGCAATCTTGATCGCGTTGGAAATGCCGCCGGTCTTCATCAACTTGATGTTGATGATGTCGGCTGCTCCCTGCTGGATCAGATCAAACACCTGGTGCGGACTGAAAACGCTTTCGTCAGCCATCACCGGTGTGTTGACGCGCTCGGTGACGTATTTCATGCCGGCGATATCTGCAGCCTTTACCGGCTGTTCCAGCAGCTCTAGCACCACGCCGGCGTTTTCCAGCACGTTCATCGCATACACCGCTTGTTTGGCGGTCCAGCCCTGGTTGGCATCAAGACGCAGCAGGGCGCGGCCTTCGACGGCGGCGTGGATGGCCTTGACCCGCTCGATGTCCAGACCAATGTCCTTGCCTACCTTGATCTTCAACGACTCGAAGCCGCGCTCCACCGCCGACAATGAATCAGCCACCATCTTGTCGATGTAATCGACGCTGATGGTGATGTCGGTGGTGATCACCGGATCGCCGCCGCCTAGCATCTGGTACAGCGGAGCCTTGTGCAGCTGTGCCCACAGATCGTAGATGGCGATTTCCACCGCCGCCTTGGCGCTGGTATTGCGCTCCAGCGAGGTCTGGATCAGCCCGCAGATGCGGTTGAGGTTGCTGATGTCCTCGCCGATCAGGCGCGGCTTGATGAAGGTGTTGATGGCCTCGATGATCGAGCCGTGCGTGTCGCCGGTGATCACCGCAGTGGCCGGCGCCTCGCCGTAACCGGTGTTGCCGGTGTCGGTGCGCACCATCACCACGATGTCTTCCACCGTTTCCACGGTGCGCAGTGCGGTCTTGAACGGGGTTTTCAGCGGCACGCGGAGCATGCCAAGTTCGATGTCGGTGATCTTCATTTGGTGTCTTGCAGGCGGATGCGCTGGATGTTGGTCATGCGGTCGATGTAGCTGGCGGTGTCGCTGGCCATCATCGGCTGCAGCGGGGTCACCGATACGCCGTTGAGGCTGGCATGCACGCGCTTGCCGCTGGCATCGAACCAGCTGCCACCGGACGTATCGTGGATCACCCAGGTCATGCCATTGGCTTCACCTAGCATCATCATCACGTGGCCGGGGATGTAGATCAGGTCGCCGACCTGCAGCTTGGCAATCGCATCACTGCGCTTGGCCTTGCTGTCCTTGTCGGTGAAAGGCACGCGGTTCAAGGCCGGGCTGATCGCCTGCGCGCTGGTATTGCGTGGCAGTAGCACGCCAAAGCTGCGGTAGATCTCCGAGACGAAGCCGCTGCAATCGCGGGTGTCGTAGGAGTGGCCCCAGCCATAGCGTTCGCCGAGGAATTTGAAGGCCTGGGTGATCAGGTTGGCCTGGGTCAGCGGCAGGTAGTCGCTGGCCGATTCCTGCGAACGTGGCAGCAGGGCTGGCACCAGCGCCAGGCTGCCGTCGTCATTGCGCACCGGCAGCTGGATCACATGGCCGCCATGCGCCTGCTGGCCGTTGACCGGGTCCATCACCGGCCAGTCGGCCAGCACCGGGACGCGCACGCCCATCTCCAGCTGCAGGTCGGAGACGCGCGGCTCTTCCGGGGTGTGTGCGGTGAAGGCCTTGCCCGCGGTGATCACCCGGTACGGGCCCTTGGCGCCGTAACCGAAGACCTGCTCGGCGCTGCCAACGCCGACGAAGCGCTTCTCCATCCACGCCGCATAGCGCTCGCTGGCGACGAACACCCACTTGCCGTCGGCGCTTTCATGCAGCACCGCGACCGCGTCACCGGGGAACAGCGCCGACTCCTGGAAGCGGTCGATATCTGTATCGCCCTGGCTGCTGAATACGCGCAGCTCAGTGGGGAAGGCGCGCAGCGCGGCGCGGTGCACGACCAGGCCGTATTGGATCGGGCGGGTGGCCGGAATCGTATCCAGGCCGAGGTTGGCGGTCACTGCCTGCAGTTGGGCTGGGGTGACCTGCTTGCCATGCACGTCGTACAGGGTGCGGGTCGGGGTCTTGGAGATTCCGGCGATCTGCTCGCGGACCAATACTTGTGGCAGTAGCGCGGGCAGCTTGTGCAGGTCGATGATGGAGGCATCGAGCTGGCGCATGCGTGCGTTCTGCGCGTCGATGGCGGCGCGATCCATGATCACGGCGTCCGCATTGGGCAGCTTGGCGATCCACGGCTGCGGCGTCAGCAGGCCTTCTTCCAGGCCGATGATGCCGGCGTAAGAGGGCGTAACCGCTGCCGCAGGCACCCGCGACAGCGCAAAAGCCGGCCCGGCGCACAGCGCCGTGGCGAGGATCAAAGCCCGCGCAAGCGGGGCAAGGCGTCGGCGCTGGGATAGCGGCGGCAAAGCAAGCATTGGGAAGCTCCCCTCGTTGATGCTCAGGAATATTTATTCCTTTCGCTGTCGAAAGCAAGAATAAATTATTGACCGGCTATCGGGTGCGTGTTACACAGCGTTAACCACCCTGCACGTGGAAGTGTTGCCGTGGCATCAAACGCCGATTCTGCCCGCTTTGCCCGCGTCCCGTTCGCTCGCACGGTTCTCGCCTCTGCCTTGTGCATGGGCGTGGCCTGGATCGCCTATGCCGGCGAGGCACCATCGACGGCGCTGCCCGAGTTGACGGCGCGTGTGGACCGTGGCGATTTTGCCGGCGCGCAGGCCGAGATCGACAAGGTCTTGGCCGCGCCCGGCACCGATGCCGACAGCCGTGCGGCCTACCTGTTCCAGCAGGAGCGTATGCGCCGCATTCGCTTGGACTTCACCCTGGACGAAGCGCAGGCCAAGGCTGCGGTGCGCAAATCTGTGCCGGATCTGCGTGATGAAGAATTCAAGGCCTGGGATGACGCCGGCCTGATCGAGCACCTGGACATCGATGGTCAGCGCCGCTGGTTCAAGCGCGCGCCGAACAATCTATTCCTGTTCAGTACCGAGGCCTCCAACCGGCGACCGCCGGACAAGCGCGTTTCCCGTCCCGGCCCGTATGAGCGGCTTGGCTCGCACCATGTCGAGGTGATCGAGGCATCGCAGCAGAGCGGCCAGACCAGCATTACTCCGCGTCGGGTGCGTATCACCCAGTCCATCAAGGTCGACGCCGATGCGGTGCCGGCCGGAAAGACCGTACGCGCCTGGCTGCCCTATCCGCGTTCGATACCCGGCCAGCAGGAAAACATCCAATGGCTGTCCAGCCTGCCGCAAGGTGCGCAGATCGCGCCGGAAGACACGCTGCAGCGCACCGCCTATCTTGAGCGCAAGGCCGTGGCTGGCACGCCGACCGAGTTTTCGGTCAGCTACGAGCTCACCATCTCCGCGCGTCGTTTCATCATCGATCCCGACAAAGTGCTGCCAACGCCACGGGATCCAGAGCTGCAACCCTATCTGGGCGAGCGCGCACCGCATGTGGTGTTCACCCCGGCCATGCGGGAGTTCTCGCGCATGGCGGTGGGCAATGAAACCAATCCCTACCGCGTCGCCAAGAAGTTGTTCGACGCAGTTGATGCGATTCCGTGGGGCGGCGCCCGCGAGTATTCGACAATCAGCAATATTTCCGACTACGCGCTGCATGCAGGTCATGCTGATTGTGGCCAGCAGACCTTGCTGCTGATCTCGCTGCTGCGCATGAATGGCATCCCGGCGCGTTGGCAGTCGGGCATGGTGTATTCGGACAACGAGGTCGGCTACAACAACCTGCACGATTGGGGCGCGCTCTATCTTGCGCCCTACGGCTGGGTGCCGATGGATGTAAGCACGGGTGCACTGGACAGCGACCAGCCCGAACAACGCAATTTCTATTTCGGCGGGCTGGATGCCTACCGCATCGCGTTCAACGATGACTACTCACGCGCGTTCGTGCCTGCCAAGCAGCACTTCCGTTCGGAGACCGTTGATCTGCAACGAGGTGAGGTTGAGTGGGAAGGGGGGAACCTTTACTTCAACCAGTGGCAATACGACTTCCAGTCGCAGGTTCTGGCGCCGGAGTCCAAGTAATAGAGCGTCGTAACCGTTGTCTTACTTATCGATTTACATCTGCAGGAGAGAGCAGGGGATGAACAGGAAAATGTTGAAAAGGGCGGCGCTGACCGTCGCATTGGGTGCCTGTCTCGGCGTGATGGCGCCGAGCGTGATGGCGCAGAGTGCAACCGGTGCAATTGCCGGTCGCGCCAGCTCGGGTGACCAGATCACCATCGTCAACAAGGCAACGGGTTTGACCCGTAGCGTCACTGTGGGCAGCGACGGTTCTTACCGTCTAAGCCAGTTGCCGGTGGGCGATTACAGCCTGCAGGTCAAGCGCGATGGCCAGACCGACAAAGAGCCGCTCGCAGTAAACGTTTCGCTCGGTGGCACTACAACCGTCAACCTCGGCGGTGGTGGCGCGGGCGGTGCGGTGACGCTGGATTCGGTCCAGGTCGTAGGCAACCGAGTCGTCAATCGTGTGGACGTAAGCTCCACCGAAACAGCAACCAATGTTTCGCGTGAGGATCTTGCTCGCCTGCCAGTGGACCAGAGCATGGGTTCGGTGGCGCTGCTCGCACCGGGTGTGATTGGTGGCAACTCATCTCTGGGCGGCCTCTCTTTTGGTGGTTCCTCGGTTGCAGAGAATTCGGCCTTCATCAACGGCCTGAACGTTACAGATTTCTATCGTAGGCAGAGCTTCTCCAGCGCGCCGTTCGCTTTCTTCCAGGAGTTCCAGGTCAAGACCGGCGGTTACTCGGTGGAGTTCGGGCGCAGCACTGGTGGTGTCATCAATGCGGTGACCCGTTCAGGCAGCAACGAATTCAAGAGCGGAATGGAGCTGACTTTCGAGCCATCGGCGTGGCGCTCCAAGGCAGATGACCATCAGTTCGATCGCGTTGATGGTGACGGCAAAGCGGCATCTTCGGTCTACAAGGCCAGCCACGATACCGACAGCTTCATGAAAGCGAATGTATGGGCGTCCGGCCCGCTGGTGAAGGACAAGTTGTTCTTCTTCGGTATGTACGAGCAACGGCAAGGTGCCTATGGCAGCACCAATAATGCGGGTACGGAGTGGTCCCGGGCCAAAGCCGACAACGGTTTCTGGGGCGCCAAGATCGACTGGAACATCAACGATGATCACCGGCTGGAGCTGCTTGCGTTTTCCGACGAGGCGAGCACCGATACCGACACCAATAGATACAATTTCGACACCTCCACAGTGGGTGACGCAATAGGCTCTGGTGTTGATGAAGGCGGTGGCAAGAATGGGTCGCTGACCTATACCGGTCACTTCGGCGAGAACTTCACCGCGAAGGCTATGTACGGTATCAACCGAAGCCAGGCGCTAAGTGCATCATCGGCTGATCTGCAGTGTTCGCAGGTGCTTATCGACGCCAGCTACAACAGCGTTTACAACGCTATGGGCAAGCCCGCCGTCAGCTGCCATCCGAGCGGCTCGACCTCCGTGGTCGATCACCATGACGAGCGCAAGGTCGGTCGTCTGGACTTTGAATGGCAGCTGGGTGATCACCTATTGCGCTTCGGGCTTGACCGCGAAGAAATGACCACTGATCGCACCACCCACTACCCGGGCCCAACCGGCATGCGCTATACGGTGCTGGCTGCCACTCCAGGGGCCATCTTGGATAACGGATCAACCGTTCCAGCTGGCGTGAATGCGATCGTGATGGGGCGCCGTCGCGTTGACGGCGGCGTGTTCGAGACCACGGCAAATGCTTATTACCTGGAAGATGTTTGGAACGTAACGCCAAACTTCGTGCTGAATCTTGGCGTTCGTGTGGATGGTTTTGACAACAAGACAGCCACAGGTGCCAGCTTCATCAAGATGGATAATCTGGTCTCACCGCGTTTCGGTTTCAGCTGGGACATGAAGGGTGATGGTGGATCGAAGCTGTTCGGTAACCTCGGCCGTTACTATCTTCCGGTTACCAATATCATCAACTACAACTTTGCTGGTGGTTTGACCGATGAGCGCACCTTCTACGCATTGAATGGCTGGAGCCCGGCATCCAACCCGATTACCGGCACGGGCTACATGCAGCCAGTGCTTGGTGCACAGATTGGCTCGATCGATGATTCCTACAATTTGCCGGTGAATGACCTGCGGCAGAGCGTGAGCCGCGATCTGGATGCGGTTTACCAGGACGAGGCGATTCTTGGCTATCAGCAGATGATCAACCAGGAATGGTCGTGGGGCGTCAATGCAACGTACCGGCGCATGGCCAATACCATGGATGATATGCGCATCAATGCGTTGTGCGGTGTCCGCCACGATACGCTGTGGCCGATTGCCAACCCCGGCGAGAAGCTCACCCTTTGGGGTACGACGGACTTGGGCTGCGCACAGGACGGGTGGGTGACCATCGACACGTCCAAGGAAGGCTATATGGCCGGTGGTAGCAACAAGATCATGGGCTACTCCAAGCCGAAGCGGACCTACAAGGCAATCGAAGTCCAGATTGATCGTGCATGGGACGACAAATGGGCGTTCAACGCGTCTTATTTGTGGTCCAAGTCCGAGGGCAATCACGAGGGCCCGGTCAACTCGGATACGAACTACGGTGACACCGGCATGGTCCAGCACTGGGATCACCCGGCCAACAACCAAGACTACGGTCCGTTGTTCAACGACCACCGGCACCAGATCAAGTTGCGTGGTAGTTACAAGTTGAACTCTATGTGGGAGTTCGGCAGCACTTTCACTGCGCTTTCCGGCGGTCCGGTTACCGCGCTTGGTGTTGCATGGCCGGGCGACAGCATCGGTGCGGGCAGCTTCGTGACTGAAGGCTCAGGTGGTGGCTCGTTCTGGCATTGTGTGAAGAACTGCCAAGGAACGTGGGATCAGCGCGAGTTCGTGTATGCAGGCCGCGGCTCTGGCGGGCGCATGCCGTGGATCTACAATCTCGGCGCAAATGTCACCTGGACGTTGCCAGTGGAAGACGTTGACCTGAAGGTCCGCCTGTCTGTGTTCAATCTGCTCAATGATCAGGTAGTCATCAATCAGCGCGCACGTTACGAAAAGGGCCCGGGTGTTACTCGTGGCCTGTACGGCACCGGTACGCGTTGGCAGACGCCGCGTTACGCGCAGTTGGTCGTAACCTGGAACTTCTGATGTAGCTTTTGAGAACGGCCCGCTTCGGCGGGCCGTTCGCTTTTGGGAGGAGTGATCGTGGGATTGAGGATCTGGTTGTTGGCGGCAGGGCTTGGGTTGAGCGGGTCGCTGCAGGCCGCGAGCGCTGAGAAGGCGGAACTGGCGCGTTTCGATGCACTGCTCGGCCAAGCTGTGCAGCACTACCTACTGCCTGGTATCGCAATCGGCGTGATCGAAGATGGCAAGATCGTCTATCGCGGCACCCGCGGCGAATTGGCCGTGGGCGAAGGCGCCGCAATCAACGACGACAGCCTGTTCAAGATCGCCTCCAACACCAAGGCGATGACCGCGGCGGTGCTGGCGCGGTTGGTACAGGCCGGCAAGCTGCGCTGGGATGATCCCGTCACCAAGCATCTGCCGCAGTTCCGCATGCAGGACCCGTGGGTGACGCGCAACATGCAGGTGCGCGATCTGCTGATCCACAACAGCGGCCTTGGGCTGGGTGCGGGCGATCTGATGCTGTGGCCCGAACCGAACAACTTTGATCGCAAGGACATCATTGCCGGTTTGGCGCATCTGAAGCCGACCGGCAGCTTCCGCAGCGAATACGCCTACGACAACCTCATGTATGTGGTGGCCGGCGAAGTCGCCGCAGCTGCGGGTGGAAAGCCGTACTCGCAGCTGGTGCGCGAGGAAATCTTCCAACCGCTGGACATGCAGCGTTGCCAGGTCGGCGTATGGTCACCCGCGGAGCTCGGCAATATCGCCCAGCCGCATCATCGTGACGGCAAGCGCAACATCGCCGCCGAACGCGATCCTGCACAGGTCACCGACTTCCCGTCGATGGCTGCCGGCGGTATCCGCTGCAGCCTCAACGACATGCTGCGCTGGATGCAGGTGCTGCTGGATCCGGCGCAGGCACCGGGTTGGTTGGACGCGACCCAGCGGCGTGCGCTGTGGACGGCGCATATGCCGATGCCGATCAGCCAACGCCTGCGCGACTGGGACAACACGCACTTCTACGCCTACGGCTACGGATGGCGTCTGTCGGACATGGATGGGCAGTGGAAGGTCGCGCATACCGGCACCTTGTCCGGCATGTATTCATCGCTGGCCTTGCTGCCCGATCGCAAGACCGGCGTGGTGATCCTGATCAACGGTGAAGGCGAGGACGCGCGTACGGCGTTGATGCAGGCCATGCTCAAGCACTACACCGCACCGGCCGCGAACAATGACGTGCTGCACTACGCAGGCTTGATCGACGAGGCGGCTGCGAAGCGGCGCTCGGCCGGTCATGTGCGCCCTGCATTGCCGAAGGCGCGTGCTGCCACACCGGCGGAGTTCGGCGGCAAGGCTGGCATCTGGCAGGACCCCTGGTTCGGCGAGGTGTCCTTGTGCCCGCGTGATGGCAAGCTGCAGTTCGCCTCGCTCAAGTCGCCGCGCATGAGCGGGCAGGTGATGCGTACTGGTGAACGCTGGTATGTGGCCTGGCAGGGATTGGGCGAAGATGCCGATGCCTGGCTGGAATTTTCCGGCGACGCACAACAACCGCTGCTGCACCTGCGCGCCATCGACCCGGATATCGACTTCAGCTATGACTACCCCGATCTGGAATTTCAACGTCGTGGCGATTGCCACTAAATCGCTGCCGTTGTTGCTGGCACTATTGCCGTTCACCGCGCTTGCCCAGCAGGTGCAGGTATCGGCGGCAAAGACACCCGAACAGGCCGGCATCGTCGATGTCACCACGCTGGCCCCGGACATCGCCCTGGACATCCGCTACGCCGGCACCGACAACTTCACCGGCCGTGTCGTGCCGGGTTACGAAGCACCGCGCTGCTATCTGTTGCAGCCGGCGGCGCAGGCATTGGCACGCGTGCAGCGCGGCCTGCGCGCGCAGGGTTATCGATTACAGGTGTTTGACTGCTACCGACCGGTGCACTCGGTGACCTCGTTCGTCGCCTGGGTGCACGATGGCAAGGATCAGATCGCCAAGCAGCGCTATTACCCGAATATCGACAAGAGCCGCCTGCTCGACGGATATATCGCCGAAACCTCTGGCCATAGCCGGGCGGCGACGGTGGACCTGGGGGTGCTGGATTGTCGCAGCATGCCCTGCACCGCCTTGGACATGGGCACCGGCTTCGATCGTTTCGATGTGCTGGCGCATACCGCCAATGCCGATATCAGCGCGGCGCAGAAGCAGAACCGGCAGCTGCTGCTGGATGCGATGCAGGCGCAGGGCTTTGCCAACTATCCAATGGAATGGTGGCATTACACCTTCAAGCCCGAGCCCACGCCGACCACGGCGTACGACTTCCCGGTGCGTTGAGCGGGGCAGGGGCGGTTAGACTGCGGTTCCCTGAATGGACCGCGCTGCGCCCATGAATCTGGTTCTGCATTACGGCCTGCTGGGCTCGCTGGAAGCTGGCTTGATCGCCTTGGCGATTGGCTTTGTAGTGTTCGCATTGTGGTGGCAGGTGTGCCGGCGCGCTGGGCTGCGCCACGGCCATGCCATCGCCTACTCCGCGCTGATAGCGGCGGCCATTGCTGCTGGCGTGGATGGCTGGAAGCTGTTTTCGCTGGGCATGGTCAACCTGCAGTCGCCGCTGTACGCCAAATTGGCGCTGGCTTCCATCCATGATCCGGACCAGCTGGGCACGCGCGTGCTGTTTGAGTTGATCGGTGTAGCCGTTGGCGTCGGCCTGGGTTGGTTGTTGTTCAGTTCGCGGCAACCGCTTGCTGACACTACGCATGATGCTTGAGGCGTCAGCATTGCTTCGATAAGCACGATGGTTGGAACGCTCTAATCATCGGCTTACTTTCACTTCATGCACGGCTAACAGGGGCGGTAGCCGCTGACCCCGTGCAAGTGGTTAACAGGATGTTCGCTGCGGTTTTCAGGGGTGCAAGCGATTCAGGCGCGGCTTGTCAGGGTTGGGGTGTGCGGAATTTCCGCGCTTTAGCCAACACACGAGGAAGACCTGATGACCGTACGTAATCGCACTCCGTTGTTCGCCCTGGTTGCCATCGTAGGTTCCGCGCTTGCACTGCCGGCCATGGCCCAGGACGCACAGGATCAGGCCGCCGCCGCGCAGGCACAGGCTGCGCAGGCGCAGGATTCGGCAGAACAGGCGCAGAACGCTGCTGCCAGCGCATCCAGCAGCGCCGCCAAGGCTTCAGCTGCGGCCGGTGGCGGCCAGAGCTGGGCAGATGTGGATGCCGATGGTGATGGCGTCATTAGCAAGACAGAGTCGCAAGCCAATGCTGGTCTGGCGCAGGTGTTTGATCAAGCCGACGGCAACAAGGATGGCAAGCTGACGGCGGATGAGTACCGGGTTTATGCGGCTGCGCAGAAGAAGTAATCGAGGTTGGGAGCACTAAGAGCACCCCTCCCCAACCCTCCCCTTGCCTGCGGCAAAGGGAGGGGGCGGGCCGCGCAAGTTGATGGATGTCGCGCAGTGCCGCTTTTCCCCCTCCCTTTGCCGTAGGCAAGGGGAGGGCCGGGGAGGGGGGCTTTTGCCTTTGCACTTTGCTTGAGCTGCCAATCCAGCCAGCCAAACCCTGCCTTCCAGGCGCCATCCCCTATTCACTTCAGGGCAGATTGCTATCCTGTGCGGCATGAACATGCAGACTTCCCCCTCCGCCATCGGCCTGGTCGGCTTCGACGGCGATGACACGCTCTGGAAGAGCGAAGACTATTACCAGAAGGCCGAGCACGAATTTGGCCTGATCCTCAGCAACTACATCGACCTGCACGATGCAGGCACCGCCCAGCATCTGCTCAAGGTGCAGCGCCGCAACCTGGCCGTGTTCGGCTACGGCGCCAAGGGCATGACCCTGTCGATGCTGGAAGCGGCCATCGAATTGACCGACGAGAAGATCTCAGCGCACGACCTGCGCCAGATCGTCGAGATCGGCCGCCGCACGCTCGAGCATCCGGTCGATGTCATCGATGGCGTCCGCGAAGCCGTGGCTGCCATCGCTGCCGAATACCCGGTGGTGCTGATCACCAAGGGCGATCTGTTCCACCAGGAGCGGAAGGCACCCCCATGCAGGAGGCGTGCCAAGAAACGTAAGCGATTGAATTTTATGAGTTACGCTTTGCGGGTGCGACGGGGGAAGGGGCGTTCATGTAGTCCGATGGAGCCGGATGTAGCCAAAAATTGCCCCGGTTTTGCCACCGTTTCGGGGGCGGCATGATTCAGATCGTGGGGTTTGACGGGGACGACACCCTGTGGCGCAGCCAGGAGTTCTACGACCAGGCGCAGATCGATTTCGAGGCGATCATTGCCCGCTACATCGACCTGGACTCCGCGGGGCTGCGCGCGCAGCTGCTGGCCACCGAACGCGGCAACCTGGCCCAGTACGGCTACGGCGTGAAGGGCATGATCCTGTCCATGGTGGAAGCGGCCATCGACCTGACGGGTGGTCGGATCGAGGCCAAGGACATCCGCACGATCATGGACATGGGCAAGGACCTGCTGGTTCATCCCGTGGAGTTGCTGCCTGGGATTGCCGAGGCCGTCGAGCAGGTCGCCCAGCGTTTCCGCGTTGTCCTGATCACCAAGGGGGATCTGTTTCACCAAGAGCGGAAGGTGGCGCTGTGCGGACTGACCGCGTTCCAGCGCATCGAGATCGTGTCCGAGAAGGACGTGGCCACCTACCGCCGGCTGCTGAAAGAGTTCGAGGTCCAGCCCGATGAGTTCGCCATGGTGGGCAACTCCCTGAAATCGGATATCGCCCCCGTCATCGAGTTGGGCGGATGGGGCGTGTATATGCCGTATCACGCCACCTGGGAGCATGAGGTTCTGCACGACTTCGACGGGGGTGGTCGCGTCGTTGAAGTGGACGGCGCAGGTCGGATCAGCGAGGCTCTGGACAGGATGATGTCGGGGGTCTGATGTCCGAACGAATGCTCGATCTGCTGGTCCGGCAATGGCCGGGCAGGACGCATTTGTCAGCCGAAGAGACGGCCAAGGTTCTCATGCAGCATCCCTACACGGTGCGCGAGCGGATGCGCAATGGCGAGCTTCCGGGGGCCGTGAAGCGCGATGGCACCTGGAAGATGCCACTTCCGGACCTGGCCGAGCATTTGGAGCCCGCGCCCAAAACGCCACAGATCCCGTCGCCCCCTGTCATCGTGGGCGGTGCCCGCCGCCGCAAGGCGGTTGTCATGAACTACCACCGCGACCGCTTCTGGGCGCAGGTGGCCCGTGCCCTGGGCGAAGTGGAAACCGCCGACATGCTGGATCAGGCGGCGCAGGACTTGTACGACAGCGAAGTTGGGGCCTATCTCCGCGAACGAGCGGAGCGTCGCCGCGCGCAGTTGGCGGCCGTCGCTGCTGCTCTGGTAAACGACGTCGATACCGGGCCCCTCAAAGACCTGTGAGCCGCCTAGGGCCTTACTGTCTCCGGTACTCGTATTGAACCTTGACCCTGCTGCGGAAGGGCTTTTGCCAGTCTGCCAGATACTTCTGTTGCAAGGCCGAGAAGTCGTCAGGGAGGTACTTTTGGACGACGAGCCTGTAGGCATGTAGGGCCACTTGCGCCACGCCATCCTTCACGGAATGGGCGTCTTCCAGCTGGCGGATGGCTTTCAGTGCTGCGACATCCCCCAGCACAGACCAATGCTGGGTGGGCGACTGGGCGTGCACAATCTGGCTCCCGACCCCGTACCACAGGTCGTATGCGGCCCCTTCCTTCAATGCCTTGGCGAGCTGGCGGATGCTTTTGTGGCCTAGTAGCTCATACCAGTGGGGATCGAAGGCCTTGTTGCCACGCTTCTTCTGGTAGGCCGCATCGATGCTGGCAAGTCCGGGCTGGGCCAAGACGGACTGAATATGGGCGATATGCTCAACGCCCGTGGTCTTTGCTTCCTCACTGAGCGTCTGGGTGCTCATCCCGATGTGCGCGTAGTCGTGATTGAAGGAGCCTGGCGCCGTAGATGGATCAAGCGCCCGCTGGAGGAACGCAAGCCTCCTTCGATACTCGCCCACCAGGTAGACCCGGGCCCTGTGCTCGGTGTCCTCCTGCAGGATCAGTTCGAGGTAAAGCGTAGCCTCGAATGCCGAGCGAACCTGCGTCAGGGCTGTTGTCGAGTGCCCGTTTTCCAGCAGTACGACGGCGGCGTCCAGCATTCCGACGATGTGCTTCAAAAGGCCGGCACACACCACCAGTCGGGACGTATCGTCTTCCCCATCACCCAGCGCCTTGATGATGAGGTGCGTTCCGTAGTTCACCAAGTCGGCCAGGAACGCGAGGGGTTCGCCCAGTACAGCACGAGCTTGCTCCGGAGAAGCGTTGCGGTCGAGCAGGAGCGGGTCAGCTGGTTCGTACATGCCTAGATCTCAATGGGGCTGGGGAGGCAATAGACCGCCTCGCACGGCCACCAGGGGAGGGCGCCTGATCGGCGGGGTAGAGGGATCTGGACGAGCATAGCGGCGGATGCTGGGGAGTCCGCGAATCACCCAGTGAGACACGGAGAGAAGAGACTGCGCATGGGCATGGGCATGGGCATGGGCATGGGCATGGGCATGGGCTGGGCTCATAGTGTTTACCTGAGCCGGCCAAGTGGGACGTTTCATGCGCGGCGGGCTTCTGTTTCACGGTGGTGGCGTGGGACAATCAAAATTGCCCTTTTTTGACCCTTCCGGGTCGCTCTACGAGCTGGAAATCACACTTGCATGAATGCTGTTGAGATCGAACAGGCACTATCAGACCTTGCCGCGCAAGCGTTCGACGGCGCGGAGTTCCCGTTCCAGTTTCTGGCCGCGTTCGGCAACAAGACAACCACCATCGCCCGCCTGCGCAAGGGCGAAAGCAACGCTTCCGATGTCCCGGGTGGTGTGCTGCAGCGCAACCATATCCACATCGCCGTGGCCGAGCCCGGTCAGGTGGGGCAGACCCTGACGGCCTTGAAGGCCAGCCCCAAGACCACCCAGGCCAAGGCGAAGTTTGTGCTGGCCACCGACGGCACCACGCTGGAAGCCGAGGAACTGGCCACGGGCGATGCGATCGCCTGCGAGTTCCCCCAGTTCCCCGACCACTTCGGCTTCTTTCTGCCGCTGGCGGGTATCTCCACGATCCGGGAGATCAAGGACAACCCCATCGACGTTCGGGCCACCGGTCGCCTGAACAAGTTGTACGTCGAGCTGCTGCGCGAGAACCCGGATTGGGCAACGGCCGCGCGTCGGCCGGACATGAACCACTTCATGGCACGCCTGATCTTCTGTTTCTTTGCAGAGGACACGGACATCTTCCCCGGCGCCACGATGTTCACGGCCACCGTGGATCAGATGAGCGAGCGCGACGGGGCCAACGTCCACGAGGTGTTGAGCACGATCTTCCGCGCCATGAACACCAAGACGGAAGACCGGGCGGCCGCGGGTATCCCGCGTTGGGCCATCGAGTTCCCCTACGTCAATGGTGGGCTGTTCTCCGGCAGCACCGACGTGCCCAAGTTCACCCGTACTGCCCGGTCTTACCTGTACCAGGCCGGGCAACTGGATTGGAGGGAGATCAATCCGGACATCTTCGGGTCGATGATCCAGGCTGTTGCCGACGACGAAGAGCGCGGCGCATTGGGCATGCACTACACCAGCGTGCCCAACATCTTGAAGGTGCTCAACCCACTGTTCCTGGACGACCTGCGAGCACAACTGGAAGCGGCGGGCGACAACAAGATCAAGCTGCTGAACCTTCGTAAGCGCATGGCCCGTATTCGTGTGTTCGATCCGGCGTGCGGCAGCGGCAACTTCCTGGTCATCGCGTACAAGCAGATGCGCGAGATCGAAGCCGAGATCAACCGACGCCGTGGTGAAGCCAACTTGGCTTCGGAAATTCCGATCAACAATTTTCGAGGGATCGAGCTACGCGACTTCCCTGCCGAAATTGCGCGCCTGGCGCTGATCATCGCCGAGTTTCAGTGTGATGTGCTGTACCGCGGCCAGAAGGAAGCACTGAAAGACGTGCTGCCGCTAGACAGCCAGAACTGGATCACCTGCGGGAACGCCTTGCGATTGGACTGGTTGGCCATCTGTCCACCCACGGGTACGGGTGTGAAATTGGTTGCGGACGATCTGTTCAATAAGCCACAGGATCAGTCTGAAATCGATTTCGAAAACGAGGGCGGGGAGACGTACATCTGCGGAAACCCACCGTATCGCGGCAGTAAGTGGCAGACCGACGAACAAAAGGCAGACATGCTGGCTGCTTGGGCGAAGCATCCGAAACTAGCGAAAACCACGGACTTCGTGACCGGTTGGTTTGCGCGCTTCTTGGACTACGCTGATTATGAACCGAAGGCAGTTTGCGCATTTGTGGCAACCAACAGCGTGTGCCAAGGACAGCAAGCAATCGACGTTTGGCCTGCCGCTTTCGCGCGTGGGTGCGAGATCCGCTTTGCGCACACATCGTTCAAGTGGGCGAACCTTGCCAGCAACAATGCTGGTGTGACGGTCGTCGTCGTCGGCTTGGGTAAGAAGTCGAGCTCGCCCAAGTGGCTGTATCAGGATGACCTGGTCAAGGAGTGCACAGTCATCGGCCCCTATCTGGTACCAGATAGCTTGGCGTATGTACAGAAAGCTACTCGCCCGATTAGTGAGCAATCCATCATGTTGTTCGGCAATATGCCGCGTGATGGCGGCAACCTGCACCTCGATGCCGACTTGGCAAATAAGGTTATGTCGGAAGACCAAATTGCGCGACCTTTCATTAAGAGGCTAGTCGGCTCTGAGGAGCTCATTAATGGCAGACAGCGATATTGCTTATGGATTGAGGACGATCAAATTGAGGCCGCAAAGCAAAGTGCGTTCATTGCGCAGCGGTTGGAACTGGTCGCCGAGAATCGGAGAAAATCCAGCGCCGAGTCAACTCGTTCCTTTGCGGTGAAACCGCACCGTTTTGTGCAGATCGCTGGCGTTGCAAAAGAGCATCAGATTCTCGTTCCCAGTGTGAGCTCGGAAAGCAGGCCCTTTCTTCCTGTTGGATACTTGACGGCGGAGACTATTAGCAATAACAGAAACTTTGCTCTCTACGACGCGCCGCTCTGGAACCTCGCTCTGATCGCCTCTCGCCTGCACTGGGTGTGGGTTGGCACGGTTTGTGGGCGATTGGAGATGCGCTTTTTGTATTCCAACACTATTGGCTGGAACACTTTTCCTGTGCCTAAGTTGACTGAGCAAAACAAGGCGGACCTTACGCGCTGTGCCGAAGACATTCTCATCGCGCGCGAAGTCCATTTCCCGGCCACCATCGCAGACCTGTACGACCCAGAGAACATGCCGGAAGACCTGCGCCGGGCGCACGAGAAGAACGACGAGATGCTGGAACGCATCTACATCGGACGGAAGTTCAAGAACGACACCGAACGGCTGGAAAAGCTGTTCGACCTGTACACCAAGATGACGGCAGGCCAGGCCAAGCCGAAGAAGGGGAAGGCAAAATGACATCGGAAGGAACGAAGGCCGTCCCGTCAGTCTCCATTGCCACCGCCCGCACGGGCGCGTCGAGCAAGGTCAACGCCCTGGGTATGCGCCCCATGCAGGAGCGCGCCTACGCCAAGCGGGGCGAGCAGTACCTGCTGATCAAGTCGCCGCCCGCGTCAGGAAAGTCGCGCGCCCTGATGTTCATTGCGCTGGACAAGCTGCACAACCAGAAGCTCAAGCAAGCCATCATCGTGGTGCCCGAGAAGTCCATCGGTGGCAGCTTCGCCGACGAAGAGCTGACCAAGTTCGGCTTCTGGGCGGACTGGAAGGTCGAGCCGCAATGGAACCTGTGCAACGCCCCAGGCGACGACGAGGTCAAGGCAGACAAGAGCAAGGTGCGGGCCGTGGGACGCTTCCTGGAAAGCCAGGACAAGGTGCTGGTCTGCACGCATGCCACCTTCCGCTTTGCCGTGGAGGAATACGGCATTGCCGCGTTCAATGACCGATTGGTGGCGGTGGACGAGTTCCACCATGTCAGCAGCAACCCGGACAACGTGCTGGGTAGCCAGCTCACCCAGCTGATTGCCGCCGGGTCCGTCCACCTGGTGGCCATGACCGGCTCCTACTTCCGGGGCGACACGGTGGCCGTGTTGGCGCCGCAGGACGAGAACCGTTTCGAGACTGTGACGTACACCTACTACGAGCAGTTGAACGGCTACACGTACTTGAAGTCGCTGGAAATCGGCTACTTCTTCTATACGGGCCGCTACCTGGATGCGATCACCAAGGTGCTCGATCCAGCGCTGAAAACCATCGTCCACATCCCCAACGTCAACTCGCGCGAGAGCCTGCAGGACAAGTACAAGGAAGTCGAGGAAGTCATGGAGGCGCTGGGCACCTGGAAGGGTGTCGATCCGGCGACGGGGTTCCATCTGGTCGAGCGTTCCGACGGGTCGGTGTTGAAGGTGGCCGACCTTGTTGACGACAGCGACGCGACCAAGCGCGCCAAGGTGCTGAACTCGCTGAAAGACCCAGCGCAGAAGAACAACCGCGACCACGTAGACATCATCATCGCGTTGGGCATGGCCAAGGAAGGTTTCGACTGGATCTGGTGCGAACATGCCCTGACGATCGGCTACCGCAGCAGCCTGACCGAAATCGTCCAGATCATTGGTCGGGCCACCCGTGATGCCCCCGGCAAGGAGCGCTCGCGCTTCACCAACCTGATTGCCGAGCCGGCCGCAGGCGAAGCCGAAGTCGTGGCAGCCGTCAACGACACGCTGAAAGCCATTGCCGCAAGCCTGCTGATGGAGCAGGTGCTGGCGCCCCGGTTCGAGTTCACGCCCAAGAACCAGGGCAAGCTCGAAGGCTTCGAATACGAAGGCGGCTATGTCGAGGGTGGTTCCAACGTCGGCGTGAACGCCGCAACGGGTCAGGTCCACGTGGAGATTGGCGGGCTGACCATGCCCGAGACCCAGGAAGCCAAGCGGATCTGCAAGGAGGACTTGAACGAGGTCATCACCGCATTTGTCCAGGACAAGACGGCGATTGAGAACGGGTTGTTCAACGACAACACCCTGCCCGAAGAGCTGACGCAGGTGCAGATGGGCAAGATCGTGCGCGATCGCTACCCGGAGTTGAGCGAGGCAGACCAGGAAGCCATTCGCCAGCATGCCATCGCCGCGCTCAACCTCACCCAGCAGGCCAAGCAGGCGCTGGCCAAGGCCGAAGAGGAAGGCACTGCAAGCGAGCAGCAGGGCAACACCGCTCTGATCGACGGCGTGCGCAAGTTCATCAATGTCCGCGACCTGGACATCGACCTGATCGACCGGATCAATCCGTTCGAGGCGGCCTACTCGGTGCTGGCCAAGGCCATGGACGAGAAGGTGCTGCGCCAAGTCCAGGCCAGCATCTCGGCCAAGCGCGTGAACATCCCCAAGGAAGAGGCACGCGAGCTGGCTAAGCGGGCGCTGGAGTTCAAGATCGAGAAGGGGCGGCTGCCAGACATCAATTCGCCAGACGCCTGGGAAAAGCGAATGGCCGAAGGCGTAGCGGCCTTTGCCAAGTACCGGGCTGAAGAGAAGGCAAAGGAGGCCCAGGCCAATGGCTGACATGGACGACGATGACCTGCTGGAAGCCTTGGGCGTCGAAGCAGCTCCCACCAAGGCCAGCACGCATACGGCGCAGCAGGAGCGGCTGATCGCCGGATTTGAAGACATCCTGCGTTTCGTGGAGGCTCATGGTCGCGCGCCCCAGCACGGCGAAGACCGTGACATCTTTGAGCGGCTGTACGCAGTGCGCCTGGATCGCCTGCGCGGTCTCCCCGAGGCGCGCGATTTGCTGGCTTCCATGGATACGGCCGGGCTGCTGGATGGCCTGGTGGCTGCAACCGTCAACCCGGACGAGCTGGACGAGGATGCGTTGTTGGCCGAGCTGGGGGTAGATACGCCGGCTGGGGAGGACGACATCACCCAGCTGCGCCATGTGGCGTCCTTTGCTGAACGCAAGGCGGCAGAAGAGATTGCCAACCGCACGCGCTGCGAGGACTTCGAGAAGTTCCTGCCGCTCTTCGAGAGCGTGGAGAGCGACCTCAAGGAGGGAAGGCGGAAGACGTTGCGGTTCGGGCGTGACGCCAGCGTGTTGCAAGGCAACTTCTTCATCCTGGGTGGGCAGATGGCTTATGTCGCCGAGGTTGGCGAGCCCATCCGTGCCCCGAACGGGGAAGCCGATGCCCGCATGCGCGTCATCTACTCCAACGGGACAGAGAGCAATCTGTTGCAGCGCTCGCTGCAACGAGCGCTATACAAGGACGAAACGGGACGGCGCATTACCGACACGGACAACGGGCCGCTGTTCGGCGACACCTTGGAGCCCGACGATATTGAAAGCGGGACCATCTACGTGCTGCAAAGCAGGTCCGACCATCCGTTCGTGGCTCAGCACCGTGAGCTGATCCACAAGATCGGTGTGACGGGTGGGAAGGTAGAAAAGCGCATTGCGGCGGCCAAGGACGATGCCACGTACCTGCTGGCGGACGTGGACATCGTGGCGACCTACAAGCTGGCCCACATCAATCGCACGAAGCTGGAAAACCTCTTCCACAAGATTTTCTCGCCCGCGCAGCTGGAACTGACTATTGAAGATCGGTTCGGCAAGCCGGTGAAGCCGCGCGAGTGGTTCCTGGTACCGTTGCAGGCCATTGACGAGGCTGTAAGCCGTATTCGGGATGGCTCTATCACGGACTACATCTACGATCCGAAATCGGCACAACTGAAAGCGCAGAAGTAGGCGCGACGAATAAAGGGGGGGGAATGAAAGCTCGAAGGTGGGGCGTCGAGTTGACCGAAGGGCCAGCAGCCCGGTCTGGTTATGAGAACTGTCCAGTGATCCGGACAGCAAGAACGAAGCGCGCAATCAACGCCGCAGTCGATGAGGGGTTTTTTCCGCTCATCAAAGCAGTGGAGCCGAGTCCTGATGTGCACTTCATGGTGGGAGTGGACCAGAACCCGTTGACCGGCAAGATCGAGCTTCTTGGCGATATACGTGGCTATGGCCAGAACATGGTCATGGAGTTCCGTGACTACTACCCGTACAACTTCCCCAATCCATTTGCTGCCTATCTGATCCCGCCTCATCTTGTGTCGGGCGAAACCGTTTGGCTAGAAGACTTGATTGAGGATGTTGTTGCAGTGTGGGGCAATCAGGGATATCACCCCCGTTTGGCGTGCGCACCAGCTATCTGGAACGGAGAGGATTTTGAGATCCTTTTTGACTCTGCCAGAGATGCAGATGAGTGGATTGGATAAGCCAGGTCATGAAGTTCAATCCAGAAACCAAGACGCTAATGACGCGCGATGGTCGGGTGATTAAGGCTTTGTCATGCCATCTCAACGTGCGGCTGAATCAGCTGCAGGTAGAGCCTGATGGCCACAGGCGCTGCGATATGTGCGATCACAGGGTCTTGGATACAGGGCTTCTGTCAGAAGCTCAGATAGTAGAGCAAGTCGCTGCAGATCCAGCCACATGCCTGATTGTTAGGCGAGGGCAGCGGAATATAGATATCGTCTGACTTGGCTTTTTTTCGGCCCATCGGGGGCAAAGAGCCAGGGCCTGAATTCTGGCGCGACCTACCAGTCAGGGAATGACATGAGCGAACCCAAGATCCCAGAGAGCATCGAGAAACGGCTCAGGCTCAGGGCGCTGCGGCCTGACTTGGAACCATTGGCCAGGGAGTTGGTCGAACTCGCGTGTGCTGGTAGCCGGGAACTGTGGGGCGAACTGGACTCCGACCGGCTCAAGACTGACGCGGACTTTCGGCGCAAGTTTCACGAGCTAGCCCACGAAGGGATGTTTGCCGCCCAAGAGAAGATGGCCTCCCGTATTTCCACCGGGGTGCCGCTGGATGTCTCCGAACAGCTGTTGTTTCGGGCGATCGCTGACACCATCGCGTGGGGAATGCTGGGTGGCCAGTTGTGCTATGCCCGCCGGATCTACAAGTCCCAGAGGCAGCCGGACCTGTCCCAGTCGAATTTCGAGTCTGTTCTTCGTGTGGCCCGGGAGCTTCGAGAGCGGGACCCTGGCTGCATGCCGCTCATCACCGATCTGACTTCCTTTGTCCAAGTGGGCGACATCATGAGCGTGTCGGCGGATCGGCGCACGTCGTACATCGAGGTCAAGGAAGGGCAACACAACAAGCACGTCATGGACCTTGCGATGTTCTACGAGGCCTCTGGATGCGAGACCTTCCGCGAGATCGTCGAAAAGACCGAGGGCCCGAAGACTGTCAAGCAGATGGAGCGTGTGCTACGCCAGAAGGCGCGCATGACTCACCTGCGGGACGTCATGTCCACCGGCCAAGCGAAGGATCCAGACACCGGAGAGGTGGTGCGGATCCCGGAGCCTTTCTTTCCTATCAAGAACTGGGACGAGGCTCTAGCCAAACTCACTGAGACGGCCAGGGAAAAGCAGAGCTGGGCCTATGATGTGCAAGGCCCCATCTTCATGGGTACCTACGCAGGCGAGTTGGCCAACAGCGGGCACCTGATGTTCCTCATGGCTTTGAGTCTTGAGGGGGATGTGGAGCAGGACTACCACATTATTAGATTGGCAGATTGCATGCACGTCCCCTTGGCGCCGCCGGTGTTCTCCATGGGCCTAGCCAACGAAATCATGATGGATCTGGTCTTTGGGCGCATGAACGTCTGCATCGCCGTTTCCATTCCGCGGCTGATCGAAGTGTGTGAAATGGCGGGGATGGATGTGCGCTACGCAACACGAAAAGAGCTTGGGCGAGCGAAGATCGACGGCGTTGAGCCGATCGTTCATCGGGGCAAGGGGCTAATGTTCTCACTCGCTGGCGAGGAAATGATGTTGCTGTCGGGTGTGATCTTCCGGGCCCTATTTCATGGTCAGCAGCCCGAATCGGTTCTGCGACACTACTTGGAGGGTAGCGAACTGTTGAGTTCGGGCTTGCCGGAGAACCTCCACCCGTGAGGGACCACAACCGCAATCCGCCGAAGAAGAAGCTCCCACCCTTGGTCAAGGTCAAGCTGGCAACTGTGGCCCTGTCGGCCGTGCTGGCCGACCGCATGACCGAGGAAGACGCCGGGCGTCTCTTGCGTGAAGCCACCGGTACCCAATGGTCATTGCTGACCTGCATGCAGTACCTGTCCGGCAAGGAGGCGCTGGCGGCGATAGCCGCATTGCCCGAGGGCTGGTCCGAGGACGGCATTACCAAGCAGGCGTTGGAGCAGGCCACCAAGGTGGCAGCGTTTGCTGTGGCCAATGCGCACCCCAACGGTACGCCACTGTGTGCCAGTGACTTGGCCAAGCAGTACAAGGGCCAGGAAACGATCTAGCGAGGGGCGGGTATCCGAAACCGCAAAAAGTGATCCCTGCTCAGATACCGACAGGCGGTGCGAAGCTCACTAACATGCTGGCCAACCCACCTGAGAGCTGCACCGCATGAGCAAGACCGCACGCGACGTCTGCGAAACTATCCTTCGGGAAGGTATCCGCTACAACCTGGAACACGAGATCCTGCCCAGCGAAAACGTCGTGGCCCGGCGCCTTCTGGATCGAAGTGGAGAGCTGACTGAGGCGTACCAGGAGGTTTACGACAAGCTGCATCACCGGGCTCATGCTGTGAAGCAGTTCATGGGCATGCTGCTGTCGGTCCAAGCGTTCTGGAGCCCAGAGAAGATTGCCAAGGCCCGAGCCGACCGAGAAGCGCTGGTGGAGATCAATCAGAAGATCCAAGGTCACGCGAGGGAACTGGCCGATCTGTTGGAAGAACGCACCCGCCTGCACAACACGTCCGGGTTCTCCTCCCGGACGCTGTACCACATCCGCGACGTGATCGATGCCGCTTACGAAGACAACTGGCACTATCGCATGTTCCTGCGTGAACCTTTGGAACACTTGGCCGGGCAGTTCGACCTGAAATACTGGCCGGAGTTGAGCAAGATCATGCTGGCGATTGCCAATGACGCCGAGCACGCCGAACTGGAAGCCACCGACCCGCTGACCGAAGCGGCCACGCTGAGCAAGCGGCCGTCCACGTCCGACCAAGTGTTGGCTTTTCTTGCGTACATTGAGGAATGCCGCGGCAACCACGATGGGGCGCTGCCCTACAGTTTCCAGTTGAGCGATAGAAGCATGGCGTCCTTGCTGAATGTCGTGTTCGACTTGCCGGTGAACAAGCTGCTTACGGCCGAATACGTCAAGGGCCGGCGGCAGCGGGCGCGCGGCTTGGCGGGCTAGGCACCAAGCTACCCCCAACCATTCCTAGCCCCTCCCTGCAGCCCCCGTGGCAATATAGACCCAAGGAGACGGGGACGCGGGACAGGGGTAGGGGGCGATGGAGTTTTTGATATTCATTGGGCTGATATGGCTCATCGGGGCGATATTCGGCGACAAGAAGCCCAAGCCACAGCCCGTTGATCCCAAGGTTGAGGCCGAGGCGCGCGCCAATGCGGCGGCCTGGCAAGCGGCCTTCGATGAGAAGTACAAGCGCTGGATAGAGCAAGCGCTGGCCTTCACAGGCCAGGGGCGTTGGATCCCCAAAGGGACGGCAAACAGGTTCCTGGCATCCCACCCGGCGCCCAAGCATCAAGTGAAGACCTGGCGCCAGGCGGTCGGTGACGCCTCTCCCGAAGAGACCTTGCGGAACAAGTTCGACAAGTTGAACGCCCAACACCTGGCGCTCCAAAAGATCGTGCGCAAGGACTTCTTCGCCACTGTGGAGAAAAACCCGCTTACCGACGAGCAGATCCATGCCTGCGTATGCATAGATGATGCAGTCATGGTCGTGGCTGCCGCAGGCTCTGGCAAAACGTCTACGATGGTGGCCAAGACCGGCTATGCCTTGCACGAGGGTCTTGCCACGCCCGAGCAGATCCTGTTGCTGGCGTTCAACCGTGCCACCGCCGACGAGGTGGGGCAGCGGATTGCCGAGCAGTTGAAAGGCGTGCCCGGGGTCGAGAAGGTCAGGTCCAATACCTTCCACGCCTTCGGTATTGATGTGATCGGAAAGGCCACCGGCAAGAAGCCGTCGCTGGCCCCGTGGGTGGACCCCAGCAATCCCGGCGCCGATGTGCGGGAGGTGGGTGAGATCATCCAAATGCTGTCCGAGCAGGACAAGACATTCAAGCGCGACTGGGATCTGTTCCGGACGGTGTATGCCCGCGACGTGGGCAGGTGGGACCAGCCCGACGAGCCCGAAGCTTATGCCAACGGCGTGCGAGGCTTCCGAACGGCCCGAGGCGAGGTGGTCAAGAGCAAGGAAGAGCGAACGATCGCCGACTGGCTGTTCTACAACGGCGTGAACTACGAGTACGAACGACCCTACGAACACGAGACAGCCGACCACCAGCATCGGCAATACTTCCCCGACTTCTACTACCCCGACGCCAAGCTCTACCACGAGCACTTCGCCCTGAACGAGAAGGGCCAAGCGCCCAAACACTTCCAGGACTACCTGGCCGGGGTGAAGTGGAAGCGCGCACTCCACGCTGAGAAGGGAACGGCGCTGTTCGAGACCACCTCGCACGGTCTGCTGACTGGCGAGGCCATCCCGGCCTTGGAGCAAGCGCTGATTGAGCGGGGCGTACAGCCCACCTTCGACCCGAGCAAGGAAGTCACAGGTCTGCCACCCGTCCACGAGCAAGACCTGGCCCGGTCATTCCGGGTGTTCCAGCAGCACGTCAAGAACAATGGCCTGACCCACCAGGATCTTCTGGTCGCGCTCAAGGCCCAGTCCAAGGACGGGTTCGGCGCACGTCTGCGCATGTACCTGTCCATCTACGAGCGGATCGCGGCCGAGTGGGAGAAGCGCCTGCAGCGCGGAAACTTCATCGACTTTGAGGACATGCTGATCCTGGCTGCAGGCCACGTGGAGTCCGGGGCCTACAAAAGTCCGTACACCCTCATTCTTGCAGACGAGTTCCAGGACAGTTCCCGGGCCCGTATCCGGCTGTTGAAAGCCTTGTCGAACCAATCCGACCCGCCTGCGCACCTGTGCGTGGTGGGCGACGACTGGCAGGGCATCAACCGCTTCGCAGGCTCGGACATCACGGTGATGACGGAGTTCGAGAAGACCTTCGATCACGCCACACGCCTGTCGCTCAGCACTACGTTCCGGTGCCCGCAAGACCTGTGCGACGTGTCCAGCCAGTTCGTCCAGTCCAACCCGGCGCAGATCAAAAAGAAGGTCAGAACGACCAATCCGCTGACCAAGACACCCATGCTGGCCTATGGCTTCGCAGACCAGAACAGCATTGCCGGCTACGTCGAGAAGCAGCTGGCTCACATGCACCAGTTGGCTGTCGATGGAAAGCTGACACCGGCCAAGGGACCACACATTACCGTCATGCTCCTGGGGCGCTACCGCGACGACAAGCCAACTGCGCTGGAGTCCTGGCAACGCAGGTTCGGCGACACGTTGAAGATCGAGTTCCGAACCGCCCACGGCTCCAAGGGACTGGAGGCCGAGTACGTCTTTGTCCTCAACGTCGTGGAAGGCACCCGTGGCTTCCCCAGCCAGATCCAGGACGACCCCGCGTTGCAGCTAGCCATGCCAGCGCCAGATCCTTTCCCGTTTGCCGAGGAGCGCCGACTGTTTTACGTGGCCATGACCCGCGCCCGCAAGCAGGTTCGGCTCTACACGACACTGGGCCAGCCATCACGGTTCCTGGTGGAGCTGGCCAAGAAGGAACACATCAAGATCGAGCCCATCGATGGCGAGGCCCTGGAACCGTGTCCTGAGTGCGGCCGTGGAGTCTTGCAACTGAGGTCAGGACCTTATGGCGACTTCCACGGGTGCAGCCGCTTTCCCGCGTGTACGTTCAAGCGCAAGGTGGACCAAGGTACGGCTCCAACAGCCCCGCCCAGAACACCAGCCAAAAGGCTACCCGCCAACATCAAGGCGGGCGACCAATGCCCTTCGTGTAGGCGAGGCGTCATTCAGTCGAGGAACGGGAGGAATGGTTCGTTCTTGGGCTGTTCCCGCTTCCGGGAAGGCTGTCGGGCGACGGGAAATGTAGGTCAGGGATAGGAAGCAGGGATGGTCACTTCCGACATGGAGACGCGCTTCCATACGTTCGCCCTGACGGTCGAAGGTGCCGAGGCAATCGACAATTTGTTGCTGGACACCCGCGAAGGTCAACGCGCGGATTACCTGTGGCGGTCTCGGTCCGTCATTGTGGAGCTGAAAGTTCTGCGAGGGGATCCCCAAGTCAAAGTCGATAGCACGTTTGAAGAGTTGAGCAAGCGTGACGACTACCCGGTGATCTTCGGCCAAGTGGCCGCACACAAAGTGCTAGCACACCTGTCCGATGGGGCTGAGCAGTTGCGCCGTCTCCATCAGAAAGTCATGCGGTCTGTGGAGGCTGCGTTCCGGGACGCCAAGGGGCAGATCGCCAACACCAAGCGGCTTCTGGGGTTGGACGATGCTCTGGGCATCTTGGTCCTGCTGAACCCCGACATCGAAGCGCTGGATCCCATCAACGTGGGAAAGGAAATCAGTCGCCTCATGCAGCAGCGGCAAGGCGACACTTGGGCGGTGGATGCCGTTTGGCTATTGTCCGAGGCTCATGTGGTCGGCGAGGCGCAGCCATGCATCATCATTGAAAGCGACAAGGTTGACCGCTTCTCATGGGCTGACGAGTTCTTGCCCTCTCTCAACACCCAATGGGGCGCCTTCAACAACAGCCCCGTATTCACCTCAGACGCCAAACTCCTGACGGATCTGCCGATTAGGCGAAGATCCGAGCAGCGCACTGGACCATTGACCAACGAGCAGCGATGGCGGGCCAGCTACCGCGCTAATCCTTACCTGAGCCAGTTGGATGATGATGCCCTGCGGGCATTCGGAGAGAAGGCCATTGGCGATCTTATGCCGTACTTCCTGGTGGGCGGCCCAAGGAAACCCATGGTCGAGCTAGAGCCGCTATTCGTGCGTTGGACCCACTTCCTGGAAGAGGCATCCGATCGTGGATTCGACGCTCGAGGGATGGGGCTTCCACACGATCGAATCGGATGATTCACCGCCCTTGGGCTGATTTCAGCGCACGATCAATCAAGAGGTGCGGGTGGAAGGTGTGGCTTGAAGGTTCGCTCTGTCGCTGGGCTCCTCCGGCGTACAACGCGGGTGATGGGGGCTGTCGAAGACCGTTCTTGTCCATTGACGATCCGCAGGGCTTCCGTCTTCAAGTGGCGTTCCGAGGCGCGTACACCCATGGTGCGCGTTTCTTTCTTGGCCTTGGCCCATTCGGCGACCCGCCAGGCATAGTCAATGCTGTTACGCCTGCAGTACTCAAGGATGAGAGAGGGCGGGATACTCCACGATTTCGCCAACCGTTTTGCAGAGTAATGGACGCCGATGTTGTTCTGTATGAACTTGTCATGTTTCGGTGTTGGCACCCAGAGGCATTGGCGCCAGCGATCATCGATGCTAGGGCGAGTGTCGGTGTAGGTGTAGCGGTTTGATAGGTCGACGGAGCGTGCTTCAAGGATGGGCGCTCGCTTCCGTTCTAAATCGTGCCGGCGGTAGATTGTCTCGTCCATGGCTTTCATCAAGCCTATCTCCTCGGCTTCCAGCTCAGCGATCTGCTGGTCAATCTTGGTTAGATCCTTGCGAGACAGCTTCTTTACTTCATCGTTGGACATGTACCGGGTATGGGCTTCACTTGCTCGTGCCGTAAAGCGCAGGGTGGTCGCTGCTGTGGTTTTTTTGAGGCGGCTCATCACATCGCCCTCTTTGCTGCATCCTCAGTGCCACTTCTCAGGGTCGCCGTTTCGAATAGGTTCTGACGTTCGATGGAGCAAACGAGCAGGGGATCGGAGGCAATCCACTCGGAGGCCAATGCTTTCCATGCGGCAAGCTGATCCTTGCGCTCTTTCGGAAGATGGGGCCTGTTGCGGAATGAGGCCGGATCTGCGAAGCGCTCGGATCCTGAATAGAAGACGTGCAGCCGCCTGCAAATCTCTTGCCCTGCGAGATATGCAATCGTCAGTTGGCGACGGAAGTCGGCATGCTCCTGGCTGGGATAGCACTCAATATTCCGGGGCATGTCGGTGAGTGTCTGGCGAGATTCTAGCTTAGCGAAACCTGGCAGGTCTTGAATCACCCAGTAGTTCCAAGGAGCATCGTCGAAGTAGGAGCTGTTGGTAAGTGGTCCAACGCGCGACTCGGCGTAAGCAAAGGCCTCATCTACCAAGCTGTCGCGATATGCAGCGAGGACGGGATTCAATGGAAGAGGTGGATCAACCGGATGGATGTCATCGATCCCCACAGGAGCTAATGATTTGGCGGTGGTAGAAGCCAAGACATTGCTGAGCTTCCATGCGTGATGAAACCTTGGAATGATGTTGAGGAGCTTTTTGACGATCAACGCTGATTTGGTCATAGCTGCGTGAGGACTGGGGAAGTAATCCCAGCATGGATCAAAAGCCGATTTCGGCAACCCTCGGACCTGCCGTCCGGCTCGCAAAACCAGAATGGCGTGAGCCCGTTTCCCTTGGGCATAATGGCTCGTCAGGGGAGATCGGAGTGGGGAATGAAGTCGGATACGTGGACGATCGAGCAGGTCTTTCAGGACCGTAAGCAGTACAAGGTGCCGTTCTACCAACGGCCCTATGTCTGGTCGGTGCGCAAGCAATGGCCCCTGCTCTGGGCGGACATCGTGGATAAGGCGGTGGAACGCCTGGGTGGCGGGGTCCCGGCACCTCACTTCCTTGGCGCGATTGTCGTTGAGCCGCAGGACAAATCCGGACTTCGTGGTGTGGAGACTTACCACATCATCGACGGGCAACAACGACTGACGACCCTGCAGTACATCCTGGCCGGGATCCGGTTGGCCAGTCGAGAGATGAATATCGACGGCGTGGATTCGTTTCTAGGCGCAGTCATGGACAATCCCAACCCGTCGACCATGGAGGATGCCGAAGTTGAGGTCTTCAAGGTCTGGCCGACCTTCTCCGACCAGGAGGACTTCATCAAGGCAATGACGGCCAAAAGCCGAGAGGAGTTGAAGGTCAAGTATCCGGCCCACTACACAAAGCACGGTTCTTTCCGGATCAACTCTATCGTTCACCCGCCTGCACTGGACGCCATCTGGTACTTCGCAGAGCAAGCCGAGAAGTGTGTGCGGGCGAACGGGGGAAATGAGACGGCGTTTGAAGCGTTGATCATGTCCGTTCTATCCGACCTCAAGGTCGTCATGATCAAGCTGGAAAAGGGCGATGATGCCCAAGTGATCTTCGAGACCTTGAATGGGCGTGGTGAAGAGCTTCATGCCACTGACCTGATTCGCAATTACCTGTTCATGACGGTGGACCGCAAGACAGAAAGCCAGCAGGACCTCTACAAGAAGAAGTGGCAACAGTTCGAAGACGCCGGAATGTGGAAGCAGCCGGAACGGCGAGGACGCATGACCAAGCCGCGCCTGGAATGGCTTATCTTCTCAGCTATTCGGGCCGAAACGGGCCAGGATGGTGATCTGTCGCGGCTGTACGTTGATTTCAAGAACTACGGCCAAGGCCGGACAGCTACCCAGCAGTTGGACATGCTGGATCTCTACGGCAAGCACTACCTGCAGTTGAGTACCGGCAAGGGCGCCATGCCCGTGGCCAGGTTCGGCGATCGTCTGCGGCCTTTCGACACCACGACCACACATCCATTGGCGTTGAGGGTGTCCACTGCCGACATTGACGATGCAGAGAAGACGCTGATCTTCAACGACATCGTCTCGTACATCGTGCGGCGAGCGATCTGTGGACTCACGCCGAAGAATTACAACAACTTCTTCATGTCAGTCCTGCGCCAGTGGAGTCAGGGAAGCCAGACCCACGCGGCAATGCGCGCACTGTTGGGGCAGTCCGCAGTCCCTGCTTCCGTGTGGCCTGATGACGCTGTGTTTTCGCACGCACTTCAAACGGCAGCGTTGTACGGTGGGCTGTCGTCAAGCATTCTTGACGCGCCGCGTTGTCGCATGATCCTGACCGAGCTGGAAGGATGGTTGCGTCTGACGAAGAAGACCGAAGAACCGATCATTCCGGATCTATCCAATCTGGACATTGACCACGTCATGCCGCAGTCCTGGTATGAGCATTGGCCTCTGAAGGATGGCAGCAAGGGTACGTCGGGCGAAGCGTACGCAGCCAGATTGTTAGAGCAGACCGGTGGCGCGCTGTCTTCGCACCAACAAGATGTTCAACGCCGTAGCAAGGCTATCCCGACGTTGGGCAACCTCACCTTGCTGAACCTGTCGGTCAACCGCCAAGCGCAGAACAAGGACTATGCGACCAAAAAGAAGTTGTTCATTGACCACACAGTTCTGCGTCTCAATGGCTCTCTGATGGGGCGTATGGCATGGGACGAAGAGGCGATTAGCGAGCGCGGAAAGCTCTTGGCCGAAGCAGCTGTCCAGCTGTATCCGCGCTAACAAAAGGACTCCCGGATTGCTCCGGGAGTCCACCAGACTATGAGACTTCCCCGTTCGCACAGTCTGGCAACGCGAGGAGGGGAGAGCGGTCGCTTCAGAACGTCGAGGTCAGATCGAAGGTCAGCGGGCCCGTGTAGAAGCCATAGGCCGGGACGGGGCCGCCACTGGGGTTGTAGACCAGCTGGAATCCGATGAACTGGGTATAGCCGGTACCGGTGCCGCCAACAATGTCAGTGTTTGACCAAGAGTTGCCAGTCACGGCTTCGCGCAGTTCGACTTCCATGGTTGCGCCACTGGTGCCTGAGATGGCCGCGATCTCGAAGCGGCCGTTGGCGTCCACGGTTGAAGTCGTGATGCTGTATCCAGCATCCTTGTTGCAGATGACCTGAATGTTGCCGCCGGCCTGGATCTGAGAGCTGTGCTGGGACAGTTCTCCGTGAACGTTGTCCACAGACGTGATTTCGCACGTGGATGGCACGTTGGCTGTCACAGTCCCAGTTGCAGAGTTGGCGAAGGCCGGAGCCGTGACGAGTGCAGCCAGAAGAGCAAGGATAAGCGGGTAGAACTTCTTCATCGGGGGAGGTCCTGTTGAGGGGGAGAGGCATCGGAGCTGTTCAGTCCGATGGTTGGTTTCAGTCAAGCAAAGAAGTAGGCCTCGTCAAGGCTGGCAGACGACGATGCCTCCTTCCTTGGGCAGTACCAGTTCGCAGTTCGTGCCTTCGTGCTCCAACGTCGCTGTCGTGCCAGGCTGCTTCAACACCAGCACGCCACGCGCACCCAGTAGAAAGACTTCGCCCTGGTCGGACACCACCCGCGCGCCTTCCGGCGCGTAGGTCTCGCCCAGCCGCACTTCCCACTGGCGTGCCGTCTGTGTGGTCAGGGGGAACACCACCTTCGCGCCGCCCTTGCGTGGGGGTACGACCGTTCGCTGGCTGTCCTCAATCTCTTGATCGATCGGCAGCTGGTTGGCGTCCATCACCACGGGAGAGGGCGTCAAGCCGTTTAGGCCCGGCACGAGCGCATAACCCTTGCGATTGGTCGTCGTGGGCCGGTTGCTGCCGCGAACATCGATCCCGGCTTGACCAGGCACTTCCACGAGCGCGAACGACCCAGTGGGGTTGTAGCTACGACCATTGAGGACACCGCCCTCGCCCACCCACACGGAGTTTGCATAGCGGCCATGGAGTAGCAGGGGCTGGCCTTGATGTTGGCGAGCTTCCAGCGTCAGGTCACCGCCCGCCACCTTGGTGTCCACCCGGCCATAGACCTGGGAGGAGTCGGCCAGCGTGCCGCCCACTTGATAGCGCACATCCCGACCGGCGAATTCAGTCCGGCCGCTGTACACGGCATCGACACTGGGGCCGACGTTCGGAGCGGCTCTGGCGGTAGCCATGACGTTGCCACGGCCGGTGCGCAGCTGGACGCCAAGGAACAGTTGGTTATCGCCCGTTTGGAGGTCGTGGATGCCTCCCACCAGCCACGTGGCACGCTGTTGGCGCAACGACGCCATGGCCGCAATCTGCTGTAGCCGCCGGTCGTCGTTGTAGCGGATATCGGAGTACGACAATGTAGCCCGCCAGGGTGTGCCCTTCGGGTGGATGGCCAAGGCTGCTGTGGTCTGCGACTGGATCCGGAAGGGGCTGTCTTGCAGCTGGGAGATCTCCCAGTAGGCGTCCGACTTGCGCAGGTGCGAGGCCGAGACCGACCAGTTGGGGCTGCGGCGTTCATAGGCCACACGGTAAGCGGTGCCGCGTGCGCCATCGTCGCTCAGGCTGGCCGACACATCGGCCTGGAGCAAGCCCGCCTCACCCAGCGATACGGTGTTCTGCAGCGTGAGGTTGCGCCCGCCTTCCTCCCCGACCTTGCCGGCCTGGGTGGTGGCGCCCACCGTCCAGTGGTCGGACACACCCAATCGGACAGAGCCCTGGACGGCCCAGCCGTCGTAATGGTCTTCTGTTGGGTTGGTGCGCACGGCGCCTGCGGCCACGTCCCATTCCTTGTTGCCCTGACGTAGCAAGTCAGGGTGGGTATAGAAAGACCGCGAGAAGGACTGCTCGCGGCCGAACTCATCGCGCTGGATGACTTCCAGGTGGTTGAGGCCCGGAACGGCGATGCCGGGCGAGAGCTCATAGGGGCCGGGCGGAACCTGTCCCGTTGCCCGCTGATGTTCGTTGACCAGAACTTCGGCCGTGGAACGGGTATCAGCCAGGCCGCCAATCAATGGGATGTCGTAGCCTCCGCCGTAGCGGGTCAGCCGGCGATCGGTGCCCACGCGCACGCCACCCAGAACAGTTGGGTTGTTCAAGCCGTTGCTGGCCACCCCCACGTCTCCCAGCTGCAGCGACGTGCGGCTCTTCAAGTTGTCCCTCTGCCACGTCGTGGTGCCACGGATGTACTCACCCTGGCCATCCACCCAGTTCGCTTGACCCGTGGTGGTCAGCACGCCACCCGCCACGCCCGACCGCGCCACATGGCCCAATGACAGCCTGCGGGTATCACCATGGACGACAGCCGCCACGTCGTAATCCACCATCACCCCCTTGGGGGCGGGTGACACGGCTTCGGGAAGTTGGGGCGCGTAGCCCAGCTTCTTGCCGGGGCGCAGGGAGGCGGGGATGACTATTCGGACTTCGGCCGCCAGGGCGTCGTACTCCACGACTACGCCCAGCTCCTGCGCTAACACCTGATCGCGCGAACGCAAAGTCTTGGGGACGACCACGCCCCACGTCTGCCACTCGGTAGGCGTGAACGCTAGCTCTGCAGGATCGAGCATCCGCGGCTCGTCGCTCACCGGCTTGCCGTCCACGACCACCAACACCATGGTTTCTTCGGCCCAGGCGGGGAAGGCGAGCAGCAACGCCAGAAGAAGCCACGCGGAGCGCTTCATGGTTTACTCCACGGAAAGCGTTTGCGGCACTCCACCTCGTCCAAGGAAGCTGACTTGCCCAGCAGACGAGGCTTCCACCTTCAATGACAAGCGCTCGCCCGGCAGCACGAAGTGCGTACCCGGAACGGACTGGCCTCCGTAAGAAACCTTGGAGACCGGCGCTGTGGCAGTACCGGCGTTGTGGAACACCAGAAACCCGTTTTCCCGCTGGACCTTCAAGCTGGGCTGGGCCCCGGGTGGTGCGAACACCCAGGTGTTGATCATGCGCAGCGGGATGGGAACGCTCACGCCCTGTCCGCCTGGTACAGCGTCGGCGCTATCCAGGGGCAGTTCGGTAATCCGGATCTGATAGGCCTGTTCTTGCGCAGAGCCAGGGTTGCTCCGCTTCCAGCGCAACGTCTGGACCTTGCCTGGCTCCAGCTCGATGAGAGACGAGGGGAAGAACGTCAGGTCGTTGGACGGTGTCAGGACCTTCTCGCCCGTCGGACCGACGGACATGAGGTCCACGACGATCTGGTAGCGCTTACGACCCTTGGCGTCGTTCTGGATCCGGATGGAGCCCGTGGCGGCGCTTGATTCAAGGGCCTGGCTCATGGGCGAGACCTTCATGGCCCCCGCAGGCAGGACGCAACACAGAAGTAGTGCAGCAAGAATGGCTTTCATTGATAGAGAACCGGGGAAGGTTCACCCATGCAAGCAGCAAAGCCGATTTCGGCAACCCCTGTGCCTGCGACACCACACGCAGTCTCATGAACCTATCGATGAGAAGCGTTTGCTCGGGTCTTTGACCCATCCGCGACCTGGCGGTCGCCGCTCTTGCCGGGGATACATTGTCTCCGTCCGCCATAGCAGCAAGCGCGGTGAAGCGCACGACGCTGACGCATTCCTGAAGACTTTTCTGACAAGGACCGCGGAGGCAAGCCGATGGCCACATCCCCCGTGTTTGGGGATCCTGACCATACCGCCTGCGTAGCCAGATCGGAACAACCACCGCCGACATTCGTCAGGTGTGGCCGTGAAGCTCGCCGTCCAGGAAGGACGGGGCGGTTTCCACCGACGCAGTGCTCAGCCGTGACGGCAAAGTACGCGCGAGCCATCCTAGACCATCCCGCCCTGCAGCAGCTTCCAGGCCAGGAGATGGAGTCTGACGTGTAAGCCGGATCGATCTTCTTGTTGATGCATACTTGTCCCCAACCAGGGGGTATGCATGACAACAAAGTCGAAACCGACCAGCCGGAACGTAACACCCGGCGACATCAAACGGTATCTGGATGACGCTCTCCATACAGTGGATATCTACAAGCGATGGATAGCGGGTGCGCCATACATGCTTGCCGACACCAAGCCATACCTGATGTGCGTTCTCATGCATGCGTCGTTGGATTACAGCCGCGCCATGCTGAAGCTCCTCAGAGATGATCCTGTCGAGTTCTGTGCAGTAGGCCCTGCCTTGCTCCGCCCCCAGATTGAGACCTTCATACGTGCTGGATGGATCTACTTCAACGCCGAAGAAGCTCAAGTCACAGAGTTCCTGCGCAACGATAAACTTCGGCGTCGGAAGCACAAGGATGGGCAAAGGGTCCCATCGAGTAATCCCTTCAACGGTGAAAATTTAGACGATTTTCTGGATCTCAAAAATACGATGAGCATTTCTGCCATCGCTCAAGCCTTAGAGGGAAAGCTTAGAGAGGAAGGCCTGGAAATAGACCTCGCAGCGTATGTTGAAAGAGAAGATAGGATGCCCAACGGGTTATGGGCTGGGCTGAACGGATTGCTGCACGGTGGGAACATCCTACTCAAGCTTTACATGGCAGATGATTCACCGCTCCCGACGATTGGGACGGGGCCGCAGTTCACCAACACTGTTGTGACGACGTCCATAAGTGTAGACTTGGCATTCAAGTCGGCGGGGTTGGTGGGCCACGCCGTTCGCGATAACAGCCCCACCCGAAAAGAAGCACTGGTGAATGCAATGATCAGTTTCCGAAGTCGCCACGACGCATTGATGGCACGACTGACCCACAACCTGCATTGACCTGACCAGGTCGCATGGAACCTCTCGGTTCCCCTGGTTGGGGCTACGAGAGAACTTTCATGACGACATTGAAGAATGGCGGCGACTACGTACGCCCGCCAAAATCGAATAACAACAAGCAAGGTGGCGCAGATAAGCGCTCTGGTACCGACCCTCTCGGCACCTTGTTCTCGCGCCTAGGCGACCCCGGGTTGGGCAAGGGTTATGCCACCTTGTCCGATTTCGCCACCGCGGAAGAAGGGGTTGCAAAGGCACAGGCCGAGGCAACGGGACGCGTCTACTCAGAGTTGGCTGGCAAGGCTGAGACCGAAACTGAGCGCGACAAGCGCCAGGCGGGTTTTGAGGAGGAATTGCGCCGTCAGCGGCAAGAGCAATGGTTGCGCGCCGAACGGCGGAAAAGCCTTTTCAACAATCTGACGGCCTCCTGCGGGGCGTTGGCCTTGGCATTCGTCGGCGCTGCGTTCTTTCGCGGTCGATGAGGAGAGTGAGTCTGGCATTGTTCACTCGCAGACGCCTTCCGCCGCTTCGCTTGCGGCGGAAGGCGTCTCATAAATGCGGCACACTCCCCTCAAAGGGGGAACCATGGCCGACTCCAAGAACCTGCGCCAGCGCACAAGCGATGCGTTGAAGGTCCTGCACCAGACGCGCAGCACCCTGTCTGACATGGGCCATATCGGCTCTGAGCGTACGGCGACCGTCCTGCCCCTTGTGCTCGCTTCGATGGACACAGCCGAGGCCATCTACGCCTTGCTCATCAATCAGCCTGAGAAGTCCTGGGTGGCCGCGCTGATCATGCAGCGGGCCCAGATGGAGTACGTATTGCGAGCGGCGTTCTTTGCCAAGGCGGCCAGTGATAGGGAGATCGCCCGCTTCCGTCGCAAGGGAAAGATGCCCAATCGGGGCAAGAACCAGATCTACGTGGCCGATGTCGCGAAGGAAGCCGCCCTGCACCTGGGCTGGGATGAAGAGAAGCTGCTGCGGACGGTCAAGAGCCACTACAAGGACCTGTCTGGCCTGGTCCACGGTGGCAAGGAAGTGTTGGCGATCTACACCCAACACGAGGCTTGGGGTGACATCACCATTGAGTGGGACGAGCTGATACACGCGGTGGACAACGTCTTGGTGTTCGCCCAACTCGCGCTTGGCGTAGCCATGTCGCTGTCACCACTGGATCCCGAGGCCATGGATCGACTGGTGCGGCCATCCTACGAGGCGGCGCACGCCTACTTCGGGAAGGGCGGTCCGGAAGAGTAGGGAAGGCTTACATTTTTCCGGGGTCGGTCGTACTTGTCCCACGGCCGGCAACTTGGCTCAGTAGTGACCGCTTCAACTCGGCAATGGACTCGCTAAGCCACGTGTCGAAACTCTCGTAGCTCAACTCCAGCTCAGGGAAGAACTCGCATAGATCCTGCCTCACCGAGGTCGATTCGATTTCTTCGAGTCCTTCGGTCCGGTAATACAAGCTGTCCTTATCGTCAGGATTGGTGATGAAAAATTCATTGGCATAGGACTGCACCTCTTCGTCCGTGGCTTCGTCACCTTCGGCCCAGTCATCATTGACGGCGAGCACGGCGAGGTCATCCAAGTCGAACCCGCCGATATCGATTACGTCATCCAGTCCCGCTCCAAGAACAGCTGCCAGCCGTTCTTGGGCATCCATATCGTCCCAACCAGCCAAGTGGGGAAGGCGATCTACCAAGTGGCGTTCAGTCATCGCTGCGAAGGCTTGGGGTGGCGACGCCATCTTAGCGGGTCCCAGTAATCGTTCGCACCTGGGGACTTGACGGGGATGACCCATCACGGATGTTGGTGATGTCATCCACCGTCTACTTCCCCATGAAGCACATCTTCTTCCTCTGCTACTACTTCTTTCTCGTCTGGTTCGTCTGGGTGGGCGGCCTGTTGGGCCTGACCACCAAGGCCGGCTACAACGACTTCTGGGCGGGCCTTTTCCTCGCTTGGGCGGGCGGGATGTACCTCCTGCCGTCGATGATTGGCGCACACCGTGGGGCCGGACATAGCACCCGCATTTCAATGCTCAATGTCTTCCTCGGTTGGACCGGCATTGGCTGGCTTGTGGCACTGGCCATGGCGCTGTTCTATCGGCGCGCCTACTGATCCTGGTTCGTTCTGGGTTCTGACTCTATCCCTGGCCCGGTCGCGTTCGGGCGCAAGGCTTGCGCCTGGTCCGCTTCGCTTCCCCCTGCGGTGCGCCCGCCCTGGCTCGCCCGAGCCTGTTGGGTCTCCCACCCAGGAGACGCACCATGACCTTCGAGCAAGACGTTTCAAACCTTCGGGCTAACGCCAATAGCGCCGTGCTGGATCAGATCGTGGGCTACTACGGCCCTGCCAACGACATCGAGCCATGGGCTCACCTCAACTCGCTGCTGTGGCCAGACCTGTCCGAGAACGAGAACACCCGTCGCGAGCAGATCCCCGCAGTGCTGGGCGAGTACCAGGACGAGCTGCGGCGCTATTTCCGTCGCTACGACGACCTGCGGGAACGCAGGCTGGACGCCCTGTCCAACTACGATCTTGGGATCGCTTATCGCCAGACTGGCCCCGAGAACGGCCTGTTCCAGGCCTTGAACGCGGTGCGCAACCACATCGGTCGGGTGAGGGCCCAGATCGCGTGGCTCTCGGCCGAGCAGGACCGCTTGGCCCTGCCGCAACTGGCCCTCTTTTGAGGCCGGCAGCATGCCAATGGGTCTTCCGGAGAGGGCCTTTCAGGGTTCGTTTACCTTGCGCGCAAGTGCTTGAGGGCGCTCAGGTTTCGGTGCGCGAAAAAATTCCCGGACCCTATAAAAAGAAGCAACACGAACGCCATCCGGAGGACTTGCCACATCTTGAAAGTCTGACGCCAACCGGCGTAGCCTTTCGGCACCGGGCCACACACCCGGTGCGACGAACCCTTCGCCGCGGCCCTGTTGTAAAGCAGGGCGCGTCCGGTACCGCAAGGCCGGCTAATGATGAGGCGCTAAAGGTTGGCTGGCCTGTTCACCAGCAAGGGCGATTAGCCCAGGGCAACTCCGCCCACGCGACCGCCTAAGTCGCACGTCCCCCTGCCGGGGGTCTATGACTTAGGTGCGCTCATGTCTCTTTGTACTCTTCAATCCCCCATTGCCGGCGCAAGCGTCGGCGAAGCCGAAACCCTTGTTCGCCAGCTCGTCCAGCAGGCAGGCCTGACCACGCGTTGGGTTGCAGCCGAAGGGCGCCATTGGCGAGTCTGTGTTGCTGTCGGCGACAAGTCTTCCATCGTCCACATTCCCATCGGTACGCGGTACTTCGTGCGCAGCCTTCTGCGCGGAAGGCTCGTATGCGTGTGCCTGGCATTTGGGGTGCGCCATGCCGTGTAATCCCCGCAAGACGCTGGCTGACGCCATCCGCTATCACGCTCGCGTGTCCAAGCTTGACCGCTCGCCCGCCCAGGCACTGAACACCATGATTGCGGGGCTGTTCAACATCCTGGGGTGCCACCCCTTGTCGATGTATCACACCATCGACGAGAGCTACTACATCAACTTCAAGTCGCCCGAACGCATGAAGGAAATCGAGTCGATTTCTGCCATGACGACGGCGTACCTGGAAATGGTGAAGGCCAACGAGCCGTTCCATGACGTACTGACCGACCTGGCAAGCGAGTTTCTGGGGCGGGGTGGCGAGGCGATGGGTCAGTTCTTTACGCCTCGGGATCTCGCTTTGCTCACGGTGCAGTTGGCTTTGAGTGGTCAGTTGCCGAAGTTGCGGCAGAAAGCCGCCGCAGGTGAACTGCTGAAAGTGTCCGATCCGACGGGTTCGGGAACGGGTTCTCTTCTTTTGGCGCTTCTATATGAGCTGCGGAAACAGGCGCCTGAGTTGCTTCCGTCGGTAGGCGTGTATGCGGTGGATCTGGACGTGAACATGGCGCGGACGACAGCCGTCCAGGTTATTTGGAACTGCCTGATCCACCAGGTTGATGTCGCGCACGTCTCGGTCTGGCACGCCAATGCGATCACGGAGTACCAAGCGAAAGCGCCGATGGTGGTTTATCACCCGAAGGTCGTGAATACGGAGCTGTTCAACCAGCGGACGGAGGAGGTGCGCCATGCTGCGTAAGTGCAATCCCAAGCACACCTACTACTGCCCGACTTGCGGAAGCACGGATATTTCGTTCGATGGCCAAGTTGAGTGGGACGCCGAGGAAGAGCGTTGGATTCTGCTCGAGATCCATGAAGATCCTTGGTGCGATAGCTGTAAGGACACGATCTCGGAAGCGAAGTTCGGTGATCCGACGGAGGTGCGCCATGTCGCGTAGTCGGAAGTGGACCCGAAGTGTTGTTGCGATGGTTCGAGATGCAGGTATGGAAATTCAGTCGATCAGAAGGCATGCCAACGGCCACCTGTGCGTTCGAGTGGCATTGGGAGCGGAGGTGGACCGTATCACCGCAACCAGTTGCGATGGTGATAGTCGGTTGTGGTTGAACACGAGGGCGCAGATCCGTCGAGTCGCTCATAAATTGAGGCAACGGCATGAACAGCGGAACTAGGCATGAGGAACGCGGTAATGGACACCACTGAGACGAGAGCAGATGCGACCAGACACCTGAAGGATATTGGCTGCAAGATCTTTCAGGTGCTCGACGCCGGGGATGCCAAGATCCTCTTTGACCACTACCGTGGTCTGGGGGCCAGGCTTGATGAGTTGCTGGTGCCTGCCGTGTGCGCCAAAGCGCACGTGTTTGTACGGCTGTTGCTGGACGCTGGCGTCATGGTGACGAATGAGGCCATGGAGCAATGGGTGAAGACTGGCCGTTTGACGATTCTCAACCATCTTCTCGATGGGGGGGGCGTTCCGGCCTTCGAGATCATTCTTGATGTAATTAGACGCACCTACTACGACGCATCCGACAGATTTAGCCTATTGGAGGCGATCCTGACGAAAGGGCATCCATGTCTGACGCAGCGGGAGCGCGATGAGTTGTTGGAGGTGGCAGTTGATCGTGGCTATGACAGCAGGATGCAGCAGTTCCTTATCGAGGGCTACGGTGCCAACGTCGATGTCGAGTGCGAGGATGGAACTCCGTTGATCTGCGCTTGCCGTAATCAGGACGACAGGCATGCGCTGTACTTGATCGACAAAGGTGCTGATATCGATTACAGAAGGCCAAGTCGATGGTCTGCCAGGACCTTTGCCAAGCGTCACAAGGAAGTGATGCCATTGACGCACGCTCGCATTAGGCGCCACGAGCTGGCGAAGAAGGCGGACAAGAAGCGGAGACTGTTGGAGGTCGATGAAGTGCCTTTGCGTCGGGCGATGTAAGCGGGAATGGAACGGCGCCCTGCGGCGCCGTTTCTCTTACAGGTTCACCGCTGCACGAGCCGCCGCTGCCTTCCGTGCGGCGTCGTGCTGGGCGTGGTGGTGGCCAGCATTCGACTTGGCCTTGTCCTCAGGCTTCAAGAGCTTGACCTTGGTAGGCTTCTTTTCGACGTAGACCACGTCATCGGCGCCTACGCGGAAGTTGGTGATGTAGGAACGCTCGCAGGCCTTGCAGGCTTTCAGAGTTTCTCCAGCTTCCTTGAGGCGATAGCGAAAGCGCCTGAGATCCAAGTTGGTTCCGCAGAGCCGATGAAGCTCCTGGACCGTCACGTTCCGATAGGAGGACCAGCTTGCGAAGTAGTTGTGCAGCCACATGGCAAGAAGGTTCCGCCCAAGGCTTGCCATCCGCATGATGTCGTTGTCCAGCGTTTCGTCGTCCAACAACTGGGCGAGATCGGGGTTCAGGCGGATGGCCATGAGCTTCGTCTCATGGTCTTGCCCAGTAGCATCCAACAGATTTCCTACATAGCGGCTGCGATGCGACTTCAAGAAAATGCGAGTTCCTTGTAGGTCTTCAAGGAGACGTCGCAATGACGTGCGCTGAACATGATCGCGATAGTCCTTTCCCATCAATCTCAGGATTTCATTGGCAGGCACGATGAACGTATCGCCAGTCAGTCCATTGTGGAGGCGACCCAGGTAGATCACCGCCTGCCAGGCCAGCAAGTGCTCCTGGTTGAGGTGTGGTCCCGCACATTCGATGTCAATGCCCAAGGGGCCTCGCTCGAACTCAATTCGCTTGGTCGTCTCGGTGTTCTTTCGGTCCCGTCGCATGCCGGACTTGGCAACGCTAAACAGCTCGCTGCGGAGAAACGAGAGGGGTACCTGGGTGAAGGTTTCGGGGAACTTCGACTTCTCGCTTGAAGGAGTCTGGGGAAGTTCAGTGCTCGCGGGGGAAAGCTGGGGCGTGTCCATGAACGACACTAACGCTCCCCGACCAGCCGTCAAGTTCGCTTGCCGAGGCTGCGTACCGGTCTCCAAAAGGAGGGGCGGTGATCAGTGACACCAGGGGCGGTGATCAGTGACGAATGGGGCGGTGATCAGTGACACTTTCCCAAAACAGGGGCGGTGATCAGTGACACCGAGGGGCGGTGATCAGTGACAAATGGGGCGGTGATTGATGACGCTAGATTTTTAGCTAAATCACGGCAACGCGCTGATTCAACGAAACAAATCGGTGCCAAGCGTCCGCTGAAATCCGCTACAGGCTTTAGGATTTAGAGCTTTAGGCTTTTAGAACCTAAAGGTTGAGGGTGCGCCCCAGGCGCACGGATCCTTTCGGATCTGAGGAAAAGCCAAGAGCGAAGAGCAACAGCGACAGCGCCGGGGGCTTCGCCCCGCCGGCCTGCGGAGCGGATGTGTCTGCTTCATTCCAACGCGCCCTATGGGCGCGGACCACTGGCCTTGGGGCCAGGACCTTGGCCGCCGGCCGGCGGCCTGCCTTCGGCCTGGGACATGGCGCAGTCACACAGCAGCCCAAGGCGTAGCCGCGGCGCGGCCGCGCCGCCAGGGCCCTTGCCCTTCCCAGATCACCGGACGCCGTAGACGGCCGTCCACGGCGCGATAGCGTCGCCACCGTACTCACTTCACTGGCGTGAAGCCGTACCGGTTCGCATTCCTCAACTTGCGTGCCCGCCAACGTGCCGCAGACTGGACGGGGCATAGAGGAACCCGTCCCATGTCTGATCCGAACTTTACCGACGACGAAATCCTGATGGCGGCCGACCGCTTCGAGATCGTGTGCGAGAAGCACACGACCCGTATGCAGTTGGCTGACGAATGGTTCGTGCCGGGCAAGCACCACTCGACCATCGATACGTGCTGCAAGTACGCCAGATCCGCGTTAGAGCGAGGGTATGACGTACACATCAAGTGGAAGGTGAAAGATGGATCGACACGAATACCAGAGGCTGCAAGCCAAGAATTTCTACGACAACTTGCGGGAGGGCGTGGCACCTCCGCTCTTTCGATGGCAAGACCCTGATACGCCACTGCCGCAGATCGGCGGCGAGCCTCGCGGTGTGTCCGGCTACTGCTTTGAAGCCGACAACGCCCTGCAGCTGGCCATGGCTGCCAAAGCACAGGGCTTCCAGAGCCCCTACTGGCTGTCCACCGAGCAGGCCAACGCGGCCGGCGGCTATATCCGCAAGGGCGAAGTCGGCACGAAGATCCTCAAATGGATCCGCAAGGATGGCCAGCTGTCCGAGCGGGTGCCGGCTACCGTGTTCAACGCTGACCAGATCAAGGGCTTGAACCTGCCCAGGCAAAAAGGTCTGACGCCCGAGCAGCAAGCCACGCGGCAAGCAGGGCTGGATGCCTTGATTGCGCCGCGCAAGAAGACGCCCACGATCGAGCAGTACAACGCTCGCCTAAAAGAAGTCATGGCCGAGAAGTTCCCGGCCCAAGAGGACGTGCAGGACAACGCCCGAATGGCTCTGCGCCGCGAGTACGCGATCATGACTGGGCAAGCTCGGCTAGGGCTGCCACGGGAAGTCGAACCCGAGCTGGCCCGGGAGTTGAAGCCCTTCATCGAGCACCGGCCCCACCCTCAGGAAGTCGTTCGTGCCCTGGATGACGCCTATGCGGCATTGAAGGAGGTCGGTATCGAGCCGCTGGTCTACGCGAGCGTGCCCAGGAAGGAGATGGCGCAACAGCCTGTCAAGCCCGCCAGTGAGCCACGTCCGAAGCGCGAACGGTCGCAGGCCAAGGGCAAAGAGAAGGGCAGGGAGCAATCCAACGACATTCCATTCTGACGGATGGGTTCGCAGAACTGGGAGAACGAGGGGCGGAACGACCGCCCCTTCGCTTGGGAGGGGTTGCCGAAATCGGCATCGTTTCTAGGTTGGGGTTGGTCTCCCCACATTCCCTTCCCCATGAAAAAGATTGCACTTCTCTTGGCGCTTGGTCTGACGGCCGGCGCAGTGAACGCTCAAACCTACGCCCCCGATCTGGATGCCTATGCTTGTGATGGTGCGTCTGCGACTGGGAGTTCTTCCACTGCATGTGGTGGTTTCGCCAATGCAAGCGGGGATGGAGCGACCGCCACAGGCGCGCAAGCCAACGGATCAGGTCAGGCCTCAACAGCCACAGGAAACTACGCACAAGCAACAGAAGCAGGCGCAACTTCGACTGGTGCCGAAGCCGATGCAAGCGGCGTCAACAGCACCTCTACCGGATATCGTGCCAACAGTAGCGGCCATAGCACCACGGCGACAGGCTCCCAAGCGAACGCCACTGGCGAAAGTGCAACAGCGACGGGTGTGGCCGCTAACGCTTCCGGCGACTATTCCAGTGCGACAGGCGTAACCGCGAATGCTTCTGGCTATGCGGCAAACGCTACGGGGAACAACGCGCGAGCGTCCGCAGATGGCGCGAACACCTATGGATCGGCCAGCCAGGCGTCGGCGGTCAATGCGTCTGCGTTTGGCCATGGATCAAATGCCTCGCACGCTAACGCCGTGGCAATCGGTGCCAACACCCGCACCACGCAGGAGAACGAAGTGGCGATGGGCGGACGCAAAGTCACGCAAGTTGCCAATGGTTCGATCTCCCAGGGTTCGACCGACGCGATCAACGGCGGCCAGTTGTGGGAGATCATGCAAGGAATGGGTGGCTCGAACTTCGACGAAACCTTGTGGAACGACCGTTGGGAGAACATCAACAGCCGATTTGGCGAGGTTGATCGTCGCCTCAACGGTCTAGGCGCGCAAATGGGCGCCTTGTCGATGATGGCGGCCACGCCCGGCGAGGGTGGGGTTACCGTCGGCATTGGCTTCTCGGGCGGCGAAACCGCCCTGGCCGTGGGTTGGTCGCGTCGTCTCAACGACCGCGTCTCGATCGCAGTGGGTGCGTCCTTCGGTGGCGGCAACAAGGCGGTCGTGGGCGTGGGCCTGCGGATTGGGGGCCGCTAATGAAAATTCTCGTCCTCTTCCTCGCTCTTTTGGTTGCGCCCTTCGCGGCCTCTGCGGGGCAGCTGTCTTCGGACTTCCGGGGCCAGGTTGTCGATAGCTTGGGCCAGCCTGTGGCCGGAGCGGTCATGGTCGTGGAGGCCATCGAAACGGGCCGCACGACGCGTCATGTGGCCAACGCCAAGGGCCGTTGGCATGCCCATGGCCTGCGGTCGGACCTGACCTATCGGGTGTCGTGCTATGCGCCAGACGCATTGGAGCCTGTCGTCGAGTTCGTTGGCCGTGTCCGCCTAGGCCAGATTCACGTGCGTAATTGCGTGGTGGGCAGGTTGGTCAAGGAGTCCCCCAGCCGGCTGTCGAGTTGGCAGTGGAGGCAGCCATCCTATGCCGACGAGGTGGTGGTGATGTACAGCACGCTGGAAAAGTACGGTAGGCGTGGCCACGGCACCTACGCTTGCAGTCCTGCGACCTGTCCTGATCGCATGATCTTCCCGGGTCCTCGTGCATGGGCTGCTTCCGGCGGCAATCCGGTTTCGGTCGGGTCGAGATAGGGCCCATTCGGCAGCTTGCCGCGTGGGGGGCAGTCCTTCGGCACTGTCTTCTTGACCTGCATTTCCTTTTGCGCGCAGTCGGGCTACGGACACTTTGCCGGGTCGGTCCAGGCCGCAAGGCGTGCGCCTGCTCCACTGCGTTTCGCCCTACGGTGCGGCCCGGCCTGCTGGCCCCGGCGGCGGTCCTGCGCACGCCAATCCGGCGCGCCAGAGGAAACCGCAATGCGAGTCCCCAAGCCGCTCACGGCCGAACAGAGCCGCCTCATCGAGCAAGCCGAAGCCCTCATGCGCTCCCGTATCCGGGGCGATGGCATGCAACTCTCCGATCCGTCCACCGCCGGCTCGATGTTCCGCTATCGGCTGGCCAGCCACGACCGGGAAGTGCTCTCGATCGCCTTCCTCAACACGCGACATAAGGTCATCGTGGTGGAAGACATGTTCGCTGGCACCCTGGACGCTTCGGAAGTGCACACGCGGGAAATCGCCAAGCGCGCTCTGGAACTGAACGCCGCAGCCATCATCATGGCCCACAACCACCCGTCAGGCTCCCTGGAACCCAGCGCCGCCGACAGAGAATGCACAACTCGCTGTAAGCAAGCACTCGCCCTCGTGGACGTTCGTCTCCTGGACCACTTCGTCGTCTCCGCCGAAGGCTACACCTCGTTGGCCGCGCGTGGCTGGATCTAACCCAGCCCTCCGGGGTTGCCCGCAATGGCAACCCTTTCACAATGATTCGATGACCAAGACACATCGCGCCCTTCTGGATCTCGTTCAAGAACGCACAGGGCCCACGCATCCCAACTACACGGCGCTGCTGCGAGCCAGGGACGATGTGCGGGCCATGGCCCATGTCCTGGGAGTAAGGGGCGTAGACCCGGACAGCTCAGACCTGGAAGGCTCCACGATCCTTCACCAGCCAGACGTGTCCCATGGCGTGGTCCAACTGCTGCTGGCCGCTGGCGCCGACCCTGATGCACGCTGGTATGGCGGCCATGGCCGCACGCCTCTGTTCTTTGCCACCGTTCCGGGCGTGCCGACACTCCTGTATGAGTCTGGCGCCGACCTGGAACATCGTGATGTCAGCGGCCTGACGCCATTGCTGTTCAACATCCAGTACGGCGCCGTTGACCTGGTGGAGGAGCTGCTTGGGCTGGGGGCGGACGATACCGTTCACGACGACGCGGGACTGGACGTATTCGACTACGCCAGTCTTGTGCCCACGCAAGCAATCGCAGAGCAGTTGGCTGCGATCTTGCAGCGCTATCGCGCCCAACGGGCAAGGGTCCGTAGGGAAGAGCTCGTAGCTGTCGTCCGATCCGGCTCGCGGCAGTGCGAGCCGCAGCGTCGATTGTAGTTTGCGCAGCTCTTCGCATTATTTGGAGTGCCAGCTTCCGGATGGCACGGCTCTGCCTAATGTGGGAGTTCCTTCACTCGGAGTTCTCCCATGGAAGACGCAATCTCACTGAGCGACGCATTGGACGCGGCGCTTCGCTACCGTGTCGTTCGTACTTCTGATGGGGTGGTGATCCAGCCAGGAACGGCCGATGACTATCTGCTGGATATCGAGCAGGCCGTGGAGAAAGTGCGGATCTCGTTGGAGCGGGGCGATCTGGTCATCACAGACGAAAGCTCCGAAGACGAATGAAGTACGCGGAGCTGGCGCAGCAACAGGCGCAACTCCTGATTGATCTGATGGCGCAAGGAAAACCCTTCCTGCCGTTCTTGAAGCCGGGCGATCCCCGCACCGTGAACAACCTGCCGTACAACCCGACAACGGGTAAGGCGTACAGGGGCGGAAACCGGGTCATGCTGTGGATCGCCAGCATGGTCAATGGCTGGGAAGACAATCGCTGGGTGACCTTCAAGCAAGCGCAGGCGCTTGGCGCGTTCGTGAAGAGGGGATCGAAGTCGATCCAGCTGCGCTACACGATCTATCCCGACGAGAAGGAGGCCAAGTCTTCGCCGGTTCATGACCACGGGAATGCATCTGTTGTCAGACCCGAGAACGACAAGGTCAAGACGTTCTTCTTCAACGTCTTCAATGCCTCCCAGGTGGAGGGGCTTCCACCGCCTCCGCCGCGCCCGGAGACAACTCCGGCGCAGCGGATCGAACGGTGCGAGGCCTTGCTGAAGGCCTCGGGCGTTCCGGTTGTGTACGGGGCATCACAGCCCCACTACTCGCCGCGTTCAGATCAGATCGGATTGCCGTTCCCAGAACGGTTCGTCAGCCCAGAGGCCTTCTACAGTACAGCTTTGCATGAACTAGCCCACGCAACTGGCCACCCCACGCGATTGGATCGTGACCTGTCAGGTGCATTCGGTTCGGAGAGCTACGCACGCGAAGAGGTAGTTGCAGAGACTTCGTCACACATCATGGGCGTGGAGTTGGGGATAGGGCACGATCCGAGTCAGCACGCAGCGTACATCCATCACTGGATCAAGATTGCGAAGGAAGATCCGAACTTCCTGTACTCCGCTGCATCAGCGGCAGAGAAAGTGTGCGACTTCGTCGGGCTTGAACGCTTTCGGTTTGAGCCGTTGCTGGACGAACCGGAAGTGGAAGTTGATCCTCGATCAGTGGAAGTCCCGGCACTGGAACAGGCGTCGGTTCCCTCCTTGATTCATGTGCCAGGAATGGAAATGGCCTAGGGCCTCCTGTGGATCGCGCCCATCGTCTTTCAACCGATCAAGGATCGGCCCTACGGGCTTGGTCGCTGGCCCAATAGTCTGGTCAACGCTCTTCGGCGGTAATGCCTTCCGCCGGCGCTTGTCCTGTCAATGGTCGCTCCAGCGGCCCGTGTCCTCGACTGCGTCTGCGGGCCGCGCCAGCCGCCGGTGCTTCCTCCATTGACAGCGCGCCGCCTGCCGGCGGCCAGTCCCCATTCGGGAACATCGCGGGGGCGTGTCCCCGTGTGGGAACCAACAATGAACTGGCAAGAAGCACTGAGCGCCTACGACGCCCACCTGGCCGATGACGGCCGGATCGTGCGAAAGGGCAAGACGTTGGGCGTGGTGATCACCGAGAAGAGGAATCGACTGCGGATCGAGTCGGTGGCCGGCACGATGCTGGCGAGCGGCCCCGTCGAGCCCCGAACTGTTGAGCGGTTCGTTGAGAGCTACTGGTACTGGACGAAGGAGTGCCACTGATGGCCACGTATCGCTTCAATCTCCGGCTGGACCGGATCGTGCCTCATACCGCCACCGTCGAGGTGGAGGCTGACAACATTGCCGACGCGATCCAGCAGGTGCGCGCAGCTGACGGCGACGGGGCTGTGTGGACGCCCGAAAGCTATGGCTACTGGGGCGATGGCATGGTGGTGGACGGCATGCACCGCGTCGAACCCGCACTGGACTTCCAGGTGGTGGCTGACCCCATCGAGGAACTGGGGCTGGCGTGGTTCAAGCGTATGGAAGCCACGCAGGTGACCCCATGAGGCACCGGAAAGGCCCAATTTCGCCTGGCTACGTGCGCCGGACTTCTCCCACAGCCTGCAGCGTCATGCCCTTCACAGGCTCCACCGCAGCAGACATGAAGCAGCTGCGGTTCCTGGCTCAGCAGTACGCCCGGCAGGTGCCGTTTGGTTTGGACTGGCCCGTGAACTTCTGGGCAGACCGCATCGGCTTTGACGCTGGCGACCACGCCGCCCGCTGCTGGCTCGATGGCTACTTCCAGCGGTTCACCCATCCGGCAATGCACGCCGGCAATAACACGAAGCACTGAACGACTATGAGCAAAGACGACAAGAAAGTAGCGTCCCTGGCGCAAAACCAGATGGAGGCGTTCTGGGGCAAGCCCATCTCCATCTACACGCGCGCCCAGGCGCTGGCCGACGGCGTGCTGGTGGATTTGACCACCACCGCCAAGCAGTACGGCTTCAAGATCCCATTTGCTTGCACGGAAGCCGTCTGGCACTCACTGGACTGGCCAGTGGGCCACAAGCCCGGCAATGGACAGTCCACCGAAGGCCGCGTCCACGATGTGCTGATGATGGCGCGACTGGCAGCCAATGGCGCAGCCAAAGCCGGCGCGTCGGTGGCGGACTTCGATGTGCTGGTGGTGCCGGTCGAAGGAGAAGGCATCGTTCCCGAGACGGTTCGCTTACGGCTGATGGTGTCTGGTGGCGACAACGGCGAGCCCGTGCTGACCTTGATGTACCCCGGCGAAGATTGATCCGGGGCCTGTAATGGCTCGCAGAAGCAGGGCTTGCCGGGAAGAACAAGCCCATTAGCTTGGGATATTCACTAGAAGGACTTCCCATGCGCGCTGCCATCCTCCTTTCCCTGCTTCTCATCGCCCCCATCGCCAGCATTTCGGCGGGGGAGCAGTCGGCTCGTTCCTACCAGGCCCACGAAGCACAGACCGCCCAGCAAGTCCGGGTGGCGCGTGTCCTCCATGTTCGTGAGGTTCGTATCCAAGCCAAGAAGACCCACACGGGTACCGTGGTGGGTGCGGCGCTGGGCTATGCCGCTGCCGACCAGATCAACGACCGCCGTACCGCACGTGTCGTCAGCAGCGTGCTGGGTGGGGCGACCGGCCGCGCCATCCAGGGCAAGTTCTACCGCCGTGGCTTGGAGATCTATGTCCAGGAGTCGAACGGCAAGACTTGGGCCATCGTTCAAGAAGCCGATGTGCCGGTACAGGTGGGCGATGTGGTGGCATTGGTTGGAGCACGGCGAAGCCTACGCGTCGTGCCCTTGAACTAGGAACAGCAGAGCCGCCGAAAGGCGGCTTTTCTGTATTCACTCGCAGGCCCAGGGGTTGCCGAAATCGGCCATGAACCTAGGTTGGTAGAAACCTCCCCGAGAACATGCCCATGTCCCGCTTCTCCATTCCTGACTACGACCGCGAACAGACCAAGAAGCTGCATGAAGTGATTGCCTCCGGCAAGCCGCGCAAGCTGCAGTCGTTCTTGAAGAAGCACAACGGCTCCATCATCTTCGACGAAGCCGTGTATGTCGATGGAACGGCTTACGACCTGGCCAAGGCCCACATGCCCAAGCAGATTGCCAGGCTGGACGCGCACATGCGCAAGCACTTCTATGGATGAGCGAACTGTTCGACGGATTGTCGATATGCGGAAACGACAGCGGCGCTCCCTTCGAGAGATTGCCGAGAGCGTCGGCCTGTCCAAGGAAAGAGTCCGGCAAGTGCTCATTGAACGGGGCGTATCGCCCCAGCAACATCCACCGGAAAGCAACCGGAAGAAACGGCTACAGCTGACAGAAGAGCAACTACGCCAGCGATATGGATGCACGTTGGAAGAGCTAGGCCGCATACAAGGCAACCGGATCATGGAGGACCGGGCATCGCCCGCTGGCCTGTACCGCATGCAGCGGAATAGGTCTTTACGGCTGAACCGAGGATGGGCGTTCACGCTGCCAACGTGGTGGGCGCTGTGGGAGTCGCATTGGCTTGATCGCGTTCGCGGCAACCTGGTCATGGTGCCATTGAACACTGGCCAGCCTATTGGCCCAGGCAATGCCCGGATCATCACGCGTTCGGAAGTCATGAAGCAGTGGCACGCCAGAAAGTGAGCTCCTACGCCTGAACGACAAGCCGCCACCTGGCGGCTTCTCTGTATCCGCTCGCAGCATCAGGGGTTGCCGAAATCGGCTTAGCTGATTGCATGGATATCAAGTGATATCCACTGATATCACCCGATATCAAGGAGCTTCCCCATGCGAACCAAGAAAACGAACACCAACCTATACCTGTACTCCTTCCTGGGCCTGCTGTTCGGCCTGGCCGCTTCCGTGGACGTGGGGTCATTGGCCCAGCACGGCGTGGACAACCAGACCAGCTACATCCAGGAGTCCATGCGGAGCCTGGACTGATGGTCCACGTGTCCGTCGTGTCTCCCAAGGGAGGAGTGGGCAAGACCATGCTGGCGCTGCAGCTGGCTGCTTCCTACGCCCGCGACGGACAGCGAGTGTGCCTGGTCGATCATGATCCACAGGGGTCTGCACTGGTGTTCGGCAAGATTGCCCAGCGTGCAGGGGTGGAGCTGTCATTCGTACCCACCAACGCCCGAGTGAGCGGGTTTGACGTGTACATCCACGATCACCCGCCAGGGCTGGAAGAGGCCTATCCCTCGCGCATTGCTGTCGTTCCGACGCTGTTGGATCCGCCATCTTTCCTGATCCACCGCCGGGGGCTACGCCACCTGGAAGAGCGTGGACTGGCCGTGGTGCCCGTGGCCTGTCGATATCGATCGGACCGCAAGCAACAGCGCGACCTGGTAGCCGCCCACTTTCTCGACCGGCCCGTGGTGAAGGATCGGGACGTGTTCCCGACCTGCTATGGACGAGGCCTGACGGTCGTAGACGCGCGGGGCATTCCCCACCTGACCAAGGCCCAGAACGAGATCGCTCTACTGCGGGCAGCAGTGGATGCAGCAATCACCCAACAGACCCCATCCATATGAACCAGATCCAGACCTTCAAGTTCGACTCCCCGCTGCTGGCGATGAAGACCATCGCTCAACTTCTCGCTGCCCAGATCCAGTTCACCTGCACGCATGAGGCTGGACAGATCCATGTCTGCTACCCGATTGGAGCGGAAGCCACTCTGCCGGTGGCGTACGACCGCGCCTGGGAGCAGGTGTTCAGCGTCCTGCACAACGCGCAGCAAGGAGCCATCCTATGACTCGCGCCTTGATCTGCCGCCCGAACGGCGAGCTGGAAGAAATCGACCTGCGGACTGCTACTCCCGAAGAGCAGGCACTGGCCATTCGTGATCATCGGGAGCTGGAGTTGGTGGTGATTCTAGTCCGGTCCATTCGCACCGTGGAGGAGGCAGCCCGTGAGCTGGAATGACCTCGACGCCGACGACCTGGCCAAGGTCTCGTTCACCACTCAAGCCCAGGGTGTACGCATCCAGCGAGAACCAGGCCCGCCAAAGATCTACGTGGAGGCCGACACGGATCCGGATACCAAGCCCATGTTGCTGCGTACGTCCAAGGCGCTTCATGATCGATTGGAACGGGTGGTCAATGGCAATCGCAGCGTAGCGCTGCAAGCCTTGATCGAAGAGGCGCTGGACCGTTTGGAATCAGGGCAGGAGTGCTGGCGCGTGATAGCACGCGATATCGGCTGATATCCATCGATATCAAGGACAAGAGCAAGGATCTGGAACCAGGGCCTTGGCCCTTGCTCCGCACTTGGGTTGTAAATGCTGTAAGACCCACGGACACAAACGCTCCGCACGAAACCCCGAACGGGGCTTTTTCTTTTCGCGTTGCTCGTAGCGCTTCGCAGTTCTTAGGGGTTGACAGCTTGCCGAAATCAGAATTCTCCACATACTGGATATAGGCAATCGCAAAGCATGAAACCCCACAAAACAACGGGTTCAAGCAAAGAAAGCCACCCATCACCACCGGAGCCCAGACATGAGCATCTTTGACCGTATTACGCACTCCCAAGAACAAAGCTTCATTGCCCTGCGTACCAATGGCTTGTTCGCCATGGCCCTTACCGGACTGGCTGTTCTGACTGCCACCATCCTGCCTGCCATCGTCGCCTGATCGGAGACCGCACATGACCATTTCAGTTATCCGCCCTTTCTCAAACGAAGACGCAGACGCTGTTGAGAAGGCAGCAGCACGCTTCTGCACGCGCCACGGTGTTCAACGAGACGCTGATTGTCCAGACGCCCACATGAACATTCGAGTACACCTTCTGGAGGCATCCGACACCCATCTGGGGCAGTTGTGGCAGGCCTGCTTCTGCCGAGCCGTGGGTCTTCCCTACGACAGGCGGCTGACGGTGGCTCATGGGCATCTTGGCTTCCAAATCGCTTGACCCATTCCTGCCCTATATCGTCTCAACAGACTTCCCTTTCTCCCCCAATCGAGACTTCCCCATGAATACCACGCAAACCTCCCTCCTAGTTTTCGCCGTTGTCTGCTGGGTCCTGTTCCCGACACTCGCCGCGGGCATTGCGTTCTTCTCGTTCAACATCCAGGCATTGGTCTGGGCCCTGGCCGGGATCGGCGTTGCCTCTGTGCTGTTCGAGACCCCGCGGGACTGGATCCTCGACCGCTTCCAGTAAGGCTGCCCATGCGCATCCTTGAACACCACACCGATCCTGTTTCCGGCCACACGTATGCCGTCATCGTGAACCCGGTTGCCGACACCGCCCTGCCCACGCTGCGCTACCGCCTCATTCGGGCGATCTCCCCGAACTGGATTCAAGAGGTCAACACCACGCGGTCGGTCTCGCGAACCTCCGGCATTGCCATCTACGAGGAGTTCGACTGCCTGGAAGAGTGGAAGGACCATCCCAGGTACGTCAGGCGGGTGGACGAGTTCAAGGAAGAAGCCTATCGCCTCGCCACTGCCCTTATTCCCCGGAGACCGAAATGAACTTCAACCCGACTTACTTTTCACGCCTGCAGCAGGCCATCGAACGTGGCTCGCTTCCCCTACTGGAAGAAGCCTTGGCCACCATTCGGAAGGACCATTGGCAGCGCACCCTCAAGAGGCACACCAAGGCCTCAAACCTGGCCTATGACACCGTCGCCCGGATGGCGACCTGTGGCCTGGTGGATGTGCGAGGCGAGGACGACATCACTCCGCTCATGCTTACCTGTCTGCTCTACCGCGAGAAGGTGATGAAGGGCGATAAGCACGCTGCCGTGGCGCTGAACAACATCGCGGGCTGGCTGCTGGCCGAGGGCGCATGTGCGAACGCCGAAGGCTGCCGCCCACCTAGACGCACAGTGGACCGCAACACTGGCAAGGCGGTGTATGTCCGAGTCCGGGGCAAGAACCTGTTGGAAGCCTTGGGGTGGTCGGCGCTCCCTCCCAGCGTCCAGCAGCACATGCAGCCCGGGCGCTACCTGCGAGAAGCACGACGCCAGGACTCGCGGCTGGCGGTTGCGGCCTGATTTGTCCGACCCACTGGCTGGGTGCCACAATCGGGCCGATAGGGGAACCTGAACAGTCATGCCATCGAGAGCCAGCCTGACCTTCGACCACGCCATCCAGGACGCGGTCAACCTGGTCAACCACTTCGACAAACTGAACTCCCAGCCGCCACCGCCAGAGAACGAAGTCTTGAAGCGGGCCAGCTTGGTCATGGCGCTGGCGGCACTCGAAACCTATTTCGAGGACCGGCTGGTTGAGGCCGTGGATGCCATCGCCGGGACCGGAGACGGACACCTGCCGCAGTTCATGCGGGACAGCCTGGCCAACGACTTGAAGTACTTCCACACCCCATCGACCGACCGTGTCAGACCGCTATTCCAGAAGTACCTGGGCGTGGACATCACAGAGTCCTGGCGCTGGAACATGATGGAACCGGCCGCTGCCCGCAACGAGTTGAACCGGCTGGCCAAGAAGCGCGGGGACATTGCCCATCGTTCGTGGCGGCCTGCCAACGGCACGCCGACCAAGCATGCGGTGTCCCGGGATGACCTGCGCCGCCACATCCATTTCATCCGCCAGCTGGTCGTGGCCACGGACGCGGCGCTGGCCAAGTCGGCCTAGTAGCCCAGAGCTGCGTTCAACCGCCGGCTGGCCCGCCCATACCTGGCCAGCACTTCCGCTTCCAACTCTGGGTCAGTCGGGAAGGCCTTCCGCCGGCGACGAGCTGACAGCAGGGCCTCCATGTCGGCGTTGGCTTCCTTGTACTCTCGCTCGGCCTCTGCACGCTCCTGGGAGGCCTTCCTTCGTGCGGCCATGCGCCGCATACGCTCGGTGCTGGGCTTGACGGGGCGCGCTTCCAGCACCGGCGGCGGCACGCTCACGCCGCCGGCCTTCCCCCGGCGCAGCTCACTGACGCTGGCCGAAGTCAGCCACCAGTGGTCCAGGAAGTCGCGTAGCTCGGTGCGGCGGCCCACTCCCACGACCCAGGCGTTGGCGTCGATGAGTTGCCACACGACGCGTCGGAAATCGTCGTCGGTCAGCAGGTAGACGGCCCGCCGCTTCTCGCGGGCCAGGGGCTTGCCTGCCAGCCGGGCGAGCAGGTTCGCCAGCCCCTTGGACTGCTTGTCGCCGTAGCGGCAGGACACCCCCAGCATGCAAATTCCATCGTCGGCTTGGGCGGCGTAGACCCGTGAGCGCGGCATCGCGTGGCGGGCCTGCAGTGCTTCCCGGTAAGTAGGCAGCGACACGGACGAGGGCAGTTGCACGAGATGGTTGTGCGACAGCAATAGGGTGCGGGCGCGCTGCTCGCGCAGGCGTTCAGGAAGTTCAGGGACGGTCAGAAGGTCGGAGGATGCGCGGGACTGCTGGCAGCGGCGACAGCACGCGAACGCGTTCTCGGCAGTCAGCGGCCCGCCCAGGAAAGGATGGACGCACGTGGCAATGACGGGCGCAGAGAACGAGCGAGGTACGTCGTGGATGTAGGGCTGGCGACACAGAGGGCAGTGTTCACCTGCAGCTTCAAGGACACGGCGGCGAGCGTAGAGGGGCAGGGTGGCACTGTGCGGAACATCGAGTGAGTCGATGGCGTTCTGGAAGTCGGCGAGCGTCAGGGTGTGGCAGGCGGGCGTCATTGGCTGGGGGAAGAGTGGCGCTGCATTGAGTGTGGCGCGGCTTGCGATGTTGGCAAGGGCAGCACGAGCAACGACATGTCGGTTGCAAGCGTGGAGTGGGTGAGGCGCACTGATCGCGAAAAGCAACGGCGCGAGCTTATTGGCGAGAAGCGGGCGGCTGACGACTGTTTGCGTGGCGGTCGAAAGAGCGACGACGCGAGCGCAAAGCTGAGGTCAGCGCATGGACAACACGCTCCTATCGGATTTGACGGCCCTAACGGAAATGGCCCCGAGAGGCCATGCAATCCGTTGAGCCGCCTGCCTTTCGGCGCCTAATGGTCTTCCATTAGATTTCTGGCGCAAAACAGCGCGAAACAGCTTTGCTGTTGCGTTCGCAGTTCCATTAGTCGGGTATTGCCAGTCCGCATTTGCTTCATAGCTTGGATGGAGTCGATATCCAACTGTGTGAGTGAACGAACGTGGCAGGCAAAACAATCTCCGTGTGGTTAAAGGGCGACGAGGCCGAACGCTTCCAGAGCGCAGCCGATGAACGCGCCCTATCGCTTCCCGCGTTCCTGAAACGCGCTGCCGACACAGCGCTGGACACACCTGATCCACGCGAAGCGCTGCGCGCCTTTGCCACGGAACTTCGCGCCGACTTGCGCGCCGACCTGCGAGGCGAGGCGGCCAAAGTTGCCGAGGCAGTCGCCCTCATCGCCGAACGCCAAGATGAAGTTCGCGGGCTGTTCCACCGCTTCCTCAACGACTTGAACTCGCAGCAGATCAACGCCGTGAAAGTCGCGGTTGAGGTCGGCCGGCAGCACGGCCAGGCCGAAGCCATGCAAGCGATGGGTGCCAAACCCTCGTACCGATCCAGTCCACCCCCGCCGCTTGGCTGACCCATCTCCCCCCCGCCCCAAGGAACTGCCCACATGAAGAACCTGATTGTCTCCCTCTCCGTTGTAGCCATGCTGGCAACGTCCGTTGCTCCGGCCATGGCCCAGGACGCAACTTCACCCCCAACCGAAACGGCCGCGCCCGACAAGCCCAAGACCGACAAGAAGCGCCTGTTCAAAGCGGGTGGGCTGGGCTGCCTTGCCGGTGGCGCCGTCGCCCTGCTGTCGGGCAAGAAGGACAAGGCCGTCGCCGCGTGTGCGGTCGGCGCGGCCGTCGGCTCGGTAGCTTCTTACAAGAAGCAGATGGATGAGGTCCGCGAACTGGCTGCCCAGGCGCAGGCCGCCGGCATGGCGGCCACTGTCGCCACCAAGGAAGCCACCGCTCAGTCGGGCGAGAAGGTCGAGGCCCTGGACAGTGTGGTCATCGCTTACGACCCGGCCAGCATGTCCGCCCGCGATCCGCAGACCGTCGCCGTGCTCGACAAGATCTCGGCCCTGGCGAAGCGCTCCAAGGAGCCGCTGACGATTGCCGCCGAAGGTCGCGACATGCACGCCTGTCAGATCCCGCTGACCGAACTGTCGGCCCGCGACACCTTCCCGCCGGCCAAGGCCATCGACAAGTGCGGGCAGGGCAAGCCGCAGTTGGTCATCACCCCAGTGCCCGACCTGACCTAACCACCACTGGCCGGACTCGGCAGCGAGGCCGGTCACTTTCGCGAGGACTTCCCCATGCGCAGCACCATTCAACTCACCGCCCATCCCGCTCCCTTTGAGGATCTGACTGCCGAAGACATCCGTGCGTTCTTCTTGGAGCAGCCCGTCAAACTGCCGGCCGATCCAGCTCCGTTCCAGGGCTACACGCCAGAGGAACTTGACCTTCTCTATGCCGACGTAGCCGCTGCCCCGACCTTTGCGGGTGGCGAGGGCGAGGAGCGCTAACCTCCATGGATGACCTGTTCTCCGATCTGGACGACCTTCCGGTTCCTCCCCAGCCGCCGGCACGCCCGGCGGTTCCGAACCTGGCCGATGGCTTGCGTAACGCTGGCCTTCTTTCGCGCCAGCCGTCGGTATATCCAGGGCCGGCCCCTGTCATAGAGCCCGAGGCTGACGAGGTGGCTGAGGCTGTACTTGAGTCCGAGTCCGACCCGGTAGTGGTGTCCACGGTTGAGCACGAAGACGCGCCGGCTGTACCGGAGGAGGCGTCCCAACTCTTCACCGACGCAGAGGTCATGGCTTCGGTCGATCTTTCCCCGGAGCCGGAGGTAGAGGTCGAAGCTGCCCCCGAGGTGGCGCCGGAACCCGAACTGCAGCCCGAGCCCGAGCTTGTGCCGTTGCCCGCAGCTCCAGTGGTGACTTCGACGCGCGTTGAAGGCGTAGCCGAGACTGTCTCTTGTTCTGCTCCCATCCGACGTTGGTACTGGGTAGGCGGCGCGGCCGTGTTGGCAGTGAGCGTGGCGTGGCTGATGTACGGCTCTAGTAACAAGAAGTCGGTATCCACCTCGGATCCTGCGCCGGTCGCAGGACCAGTGGCCGATGAAGCACCTGTCGTTCCTTTGGCGGTGGAGCCGGAAGCGCCCGCACCCGTCGAAGCCCCGGCTGCCCCGGTCTTGCCAGTAGCGCCGATCGCAGAGACCAAGGAAGTGCCAGCACCGGCCCCCGAGCCCACACCAGCCGCCCCGGCCAAACCCGTGCCGAAATCGGTGGCGAAGAAGCCACAGGGCACGAAGCCCGCTGTCCAGCCTGCGCCCAAGCCCACGTGGCAGGACGACGCATTGGACAAGTTGGACGATTTAGAAAAGCGCCTATGAACTCGCAAGTTCAGGGGTTGCCGAAATCGGCCTCCGCATTAGCTTGAAATCATTCCCCCAACTTCCCCCAACGCATGATCCTTCGACTTCTATTTCCTCATTTGCGGCGCAGCAAGCCCGGCAACTTCTTTGCCTCCTACTTGCTGACCTTCTACGGACGACTGTGCATCGGTGGCCCCAAGGTGGATGACCTTCCCAAGCAAGCGCCCATCGAAGTGCGCGAGCGGATCGTGGGTACCTGGTTCAACCACAACGAAGATCGCCTGCCTGAGAAACGGTTGGACAAATGGGAAGTGGGCCAGCTGAAAGCAGCCCAGCTGCGGGACGAAGAAGAGAAGTGGGCTGCCGTACGGGCGTTCCTCTACTCGGTCTGCCTGGTCCTGGTGCTGTATGGGCTGGGGGCAGGCGTCAACAAAGTGGCGTCAGGTGTTGAAGCCAGGTGGGCCAAGCACAAGGCCGAAGCCGCAGCCGAGGAAGCCCGCGAATACGCAGCCAAGCGAGACACGCTGATGAAGGAGTGGGCTGCGGACAGCGCCGGCTACTCCGCCCAGAAGTGCATTGACGAGGTGTCGAATCTGCGGGACCGCAAGACCGACCAGAAGCGTGACCGCTATACGGTCCTGCAGCAGGGGTGTGCTGACAAGCGGGCCGACATCGAGAAGCTGGCCAAGACCTGGTCGCTGGACGACTGCACCAAGGCCGGTGTCCAGCTCAACAAGATGCTTGCCGACGGCGCCTCCCACACCTGGGTCGATGAACTGATCTTCCGCTACCACTGCTACCCCACTTACGGCGCTGCGCTCGAAGCGCGCCTGAAATAAGGACTTCCCCCATGCGAGCACCTGCCATTCCCCAAGACACACTGAACCTGTTCAACAAACTAGCCTACGGGATCCGTGATGTGATCCTGCGCCGCCAGTCGGCCATCGCCGGTAAGACCAGCCGCAACTCCTGGGTCTATGACCGGGCCCAAGAGCGGTTCGACTACATCACACAGGGCGAAGACCTGATCAACCTGGCCCCGATTCGCGTGGGCGAGCCCCTGGTCAATGTCGAGCCGGAACACCACGAGAAGTTGCGCGAGCTCGGGGCCGTGGAGAAGGCCGGCCAGTTCTTCATGCCGAACCTGCTGGAAGATGAGCGCTGGATATTCAAGAACTGGTTCCCCAAGGCGCCCCCCGATCTGGTGTCCATGGATCTGAACTGGCACTTGACGCGCGATGGACGACCCACCAACGGCTACATCCATCCCGAAGACCTGGTGCGAGGCAACGACAGTACGGCCACGTCCTTTCTTATGGCTGCGTTCCCGGTGCTGTTTGCGGGTGGCTACGCCATGTCCCAGTTCCCCGTGGTGGGCCCGGGCATGGCCTTGGCAGTCACCGGACCGCTGCTGGCCCTGCACGCCTACGCTTTGTACCAGGCAGAAGGTGCGGGAACCCTGGCCAAGGTCCTGGCCTTGTCCGGTGGCGTTCCGCTGATGGCTGCGGGCCTGTCGGGGGATGTTCCCTTCCAGGTCAGCGGCAAGGCCATGCTCATCGGGGGTGTGACTATCGGAGCCATTGTGGCGTTCGCCAAGGCTCTGGCTTCCAGCGGAAAGACACCAGCGGTGTCGTCCATGTTCTCCAAGGTTGCCCATGTATTGATGGTGGTGGGCACGCTGTTCGGGATGAACTACGCCCTGGGCCTGCTTCCCCCGTCGTTGAATTGGGTCAAGCCGCTGAGCTGGTTCGTGGTGGCCTGTGCCTACCCGCTGTACTACACCGCCGGAAATTACAACGCCCGGACCGCGTTCTTCGATCTGATGACCAAGCGCGGTGCTGGTTCGGTCCACGGCTCGGCCAACATGCTGGGCAAGACTTCCTCGTTCCGGATGCAGCAGATCCGAAGCGCCTTCCGCGACAAGTCCCCGTTCCTGACACTGGGTACAGCGCTAGGCGTCCAAGCGAGATACAACCTGTCGCTGGCCCCGGACCCCGGCCAGGTCATGGGCATGACCGTGGAGGATTTGAAGACCCACCTGTTCTTGTTCGGCAAGACTGGTAAGGGCAAGACCCAGGCCATCCGCAAACTCATGCTGGAACTGGCCCAGCTCGGAATGCCTATCGGTGCACTGGTGGCGGACGGCAAGTGGGCTCTGGTCGCCGACACCCGCCCCTGGTACGACCTGATCATCGAGCCAGGCATCAAGTTCGCGCCCTTCCAGGGCCTGACTTCACTCACGCTCACCCAGGCGTTTGCCGAGGCAAACAACGCGTCGATGGAGGACGAAGGATCGATCTGGGTACAGGTGGCAGGACAGGCGCACCGCTACGGTTCGGCCATCCTCGAAGCATTGGTGGCGCACGAGAAGGTGCGCCGCGCGGCAGACGAGCGGGAGCTTGACGCGATCGGTCTGCGCATTGAGCGGTTGGTCGCCCAGAAGATCCTGTTGGAGCGAAGCAAGTCCGACCTCACGGTCGTCAACGCTCGCTTGAAGGCCGAGGCAACCTTGGCCCGGACCTTGATGGCTAAGCTCAAAGCAGGGCGCGCCTACCGCTGGGCTCCTGCTGCATACAGCAAGATCATCAACACGCTGGGCTCGGGCGTGAAGGGCACTGATGGTATCTGGCGCCCCAGCGACAAGGCCATGGCCCTGTTCGACTACTTGGGCTTCCAGGTCAAGAAGGAAGGCGAGGACGATGCGCTGTTCAACCAGCGCGTGGAGCTGGAGCCTGAGTCCATCCACCCCCACTTGGCTGACGAAAGCCGCGTGCTGTCCAACGCGATCTACTTCTTCACCGTGCCCTGGTTCCAGGGCAAGACCGAAGAGCAGCGCCAGTCTTTCTTGATGAACATCGACAAAGACTTACAGGGCTTCATGCAAAACGACGAGCTGCGCGGCAGCATGATCGGGGGTGTGGACCACGGCGACGAGGCCTGGTCGCACACCGAAGAGGGCGAAGACGTTCTGCAGTGCCTGTACGGCAAGAAGGTGGGCCTGAACCTGTCAGACCGCTACGGCAAGACTGCCAAGGTCATCCAGAAGCTCATCGAGAAGCGTGTGTTCGATGCGGCCCGCGAACGCAACGAGCGGTACGGCGACGAGTGGCCGGAGAAGACGGGCCAGTCCTACGTCGTTGTGATCAAGGACGAGTGCCAGGATCTGGTGTCGCCGGCCGACGTGAAGATGGTCGCCGTAGGCCGCTCAATGGGTGTGCAAATGGTCTATGCCACCCAGAACTACGAGAGCCTGGACACCATCCTGCCCAGCGACGATGCCAAGGGCGCGTTCTTGTACAACTTCCGGTCGCGGATCATCTTCGAGGCCTCACCCAAGACCTACGACTACATCCAGCGGGATGCGGGCGTGACCATGAAGAGGAAGCTGACGGTCAGCGTGCAGGAGACCGTGGATACCAGCCGCACAGTGGACATGATCTATGCGTCCGCCTACACCGACCGCAACCACCCGTCGGCTTGGCGCTTCCGCGACATGGCACGCCGTGGCTCGACCAGGCTGCAGGTCGTGATCCAAGGCTTGAAGAACTACATGGGCCTGGCGCGACGTATCCCGGTGGAAGAGCTGCAAGAGCAGAACTACTTCCCCGTGTACAGCAGCGGCAAGTATGAGGAAGGCCCGATCATCGAGAAGACGGATTTGGCCGGCAACCTGATGGAGGAGAGCAACGCGCTTCTGTACATCAACCGCGCCGGCCATCCCCGGATCGACTTCGCCAAGATGGAATACATCGGCACCAAGGAGTTCGGGCGTCGCATGAAGTCTATTCAAGCCGCCAAGTCCAGCGCCCTAACCGAAACCGCATAAGGAACCCCCATGTCCAACAACCACGAGAACGATCTGTCCCTGGGCCGTCGCTACAAGAAGTACGAAGGGGCTTACAACCTGGCGTTTGCTGCTGACCCCGACACCCAGCTGCGCCGCTTCGATGAAATGGCGCCTGAGAGCGACCAGCAATGGAAGCGTTTGGAAGTCTTCCGCGGCAACGATCGCGAGGCCTACCACGCCCACAAGTCCAACCCGAACGACGCATTGGTGCGACCCACCGAGAAAGAGCAGCGCATGTGGGAGGCCAATCAGGCCGACATGTGGCGCATCGACCGTGAGCCCTCCTACGGCCAGCACGCGATGACCAACAACAAGTGGTTCGACCTGTCGTTGGAGCAGCGCCGTGGCGAGAACACCCAGAAGTTCTTCCACGCCGCAGAGCAGCGCTACGGCGGAGACTACGAGGCCTGGGCAGCCAAGGCCGGCAACAACGTGGTGGCCAAGGAGGACTACCTCCAGACCCGGGCTGGACTGGAAATTGAGCAGCGGCAGGCGGCCCAGCAGCAGAAGATGAAGGATGCCCAAGCCCAGGCGCAGTCCGCGCAACAAGCTCCGTCCACGCAGCAGGAAGCGCCGGCTCAGCCGACGCCGCAGGCCTCACCGGAGGCCCAAGGGCAGACCGCCCCCGCGGAAGCTCCCCGTCGCACACGTCTTTCCCTGGCCAACTTCGCCACCCCCGAGGACGGTATCGCGCATTTGCACAAGGAGATGTCCGCACTTCCCGCAGAACAGGTGAAGCAGCGGTTCGAGCAGGCCGAGGCTGATCACCAGGCCATGGGCAAAGGAAGGAGCGAAGACGCCGCTCCCCGGGTGGAGGCTTTGAACGCTTACCACGCCCAGATCCAGGAGGCACAGCAGCAGGAGCGCGGCCAGCGTCAGGAGGCGCCCGCCCAAGTTGAAACCCAGCGACGGACGTACCAGCAATGATTGCCCGGGCCACGTTGATCGCCATGCTGATGGTCGGCGGCTACGCCCAGGCGAAGGTGCCTAAGCACATCGAAGGCATGTCGCGCACCACGCACGCGCATGCCCAGCAGGCATTGGAGTGCTCCCGCAAGCTGGGGCGCGATCCTACGCTTCTGATCGTCGCCGACATGCGCCTGCCCAGTTCGGCCCAGCGCTTGTGGGCTATCGACCCGCGCACGTCCGAAGTGGTGTTGCGCACCGAAGTGGCGCACGGCCGCGGCTCTGATCCTGACCGCTCAGGAAGGGCATCCGTTTTCTCCAACACGCCCGGCTCACTGATGACCAGCGTAGGGCTGTACGCCGTATCTGAGTCTTACAGGAACACAAAGGACGGCAGCACCCGTCGTCGGTTGGACGGCCTGATGGTCGGCTTCAACGACGCGGCCCGGGAGCGGGCGGTGGTGCTTCACCCGGCCAGCTATGTCCGAACTGGCTGGGCAGGACATTCCGAAGGGTGTCCTGCCGTCTCGTACGCCGTCATGGATCAGTTGAACGAGCGTGGCCTGGACAATGCGGTGTTGTGGATCGAGGGTGACCAGGCCGGGTTGGCGGAGGCCATCGCGTCTTGCTCCGGTAGCAAGGCCCGCCACCGCTTCCGCTGGCCATGGCAACCCAAGCTACCCGCCGAGCCGGAATGGAAGCCGGAGGCGTCCGACGCCTTGAACCCGCTTTTCGACATCCAAGCTGATGGGTTCTGCCCCGTGCGAACAGACCTGGTGTGGTTCAGCCAGGAGGCCCCCCTGTTTGCCAGCTTGGCAGGCGGGCGCTGGCCCTTGGCGATGTGGTAGCCCAAAAAAGAAGAGGGGGGCGAAAGCCCCCCTCTCTCGTAAGCCGCAGGCTTACTTTTCCTTACGAACGCCCTTGAAGGGCTGCTTGTCCGATTTCACGTCCATGAAACGACCGGTGTCGGCGTTTCGTTTGACGTAGTGACCCGAGGGCGTCTGGGTCTGGGAACGGTTGCGGACAGCGCCGTTGCGATGCCCGTCACCTTTCGGTGGATTGGTAGCCATGAGTGTCTCCTTGTAAGTGGTGTGATGGGGCTCAGCCATTTCCGCCTTCCAATGGTTGGGCAGCATTCCTGCTGCCCAACCACCTACGCGATTACTTGGTGTCTTCGCGTACCCAGATCGGCCAGGCTTTCAGCCCCTTGGATGCGGCATGCAGCTTCTTGCCGTTCCTCAGGGTGATCACAGGCCTGAAAATCAGCCTGTAACCTGGACGATGGGGGTAGATCGGCGGAGTCGAATTCGACATGGCCGTAGCCCTCGTGTTGGAGGTATCCAACCGAGAACTCACAGGAGGGGGCGTCTTGTTGACAGTTTTCGAGAGCAATAGCTATACTCTCCGGACTGTCTTGGCGGACAGTCGCTCCTCCCGTAAGACCACACGATGCTGAATACCGTGCAAGCGTGGTTTTGGGTCTTAGGGTCGATCTTCGACATCGACCACTAGATCTAGGTTGTAAAAGAGCTTGAACTACAACTTCTAGGGCTCGGTCTCAGCGCCGGGCCTTTTCACGTTCCTACAAGATTAGCACTCGCTGAAGCTGATTGCTAATCCATTTTGGCCGCACAGGGTCTTTTTGTCCGGTAGACCGAACAAGGTGATTCTGGCAGCGGGGTTCGGACTTGTCAAACGGAAAGTTCGGTGTAGTAGTATTTCGTCGTTCCCGAATCATTACCAGCTCCATGGCGACCCGTCTCGGCGAGAAAATCCGACAGCTCCGGAAGGAGCAGCAAATGACCTTGGATGCCTTGGCACTGGCAGCGGGGATGAGCAAGAGCTACCTATGGGAGCTGGAGAACAAGGAATCGCCCCGACCATCGGCTGAAAAGCTTGATGCCTTGGCGAAGGTCCTGGGGCGCCCTGTTTCCTACTTCTTGGATAGCGACGAAGAGGTGCCAGAGGAAGAGCATCTGAACGAGGCCTTCTTCCGCAACTACAAGGATCTCGAGAAGGAAGATCGGGAACGCATTCGAATGATCGTGGAATCGTTCCGGAAGCGTTCCTGATGACCGATCCGCTAACGGCGTCCAAGGCGGCGTACAAGTTCACCCGTGTACTGGACTTGTTCGCCGCCCATCACGGCACGCAGCGGTTCCCGATCGATGTTGTTGCGCTGGCCAAAGATGCAGCCAACCAGTTCGGCGGCAAAGATCCCATCACTGAAGTGCGTGCCGCGGACATCAAGAGGTTCGAGGGGGCGCTGATCCCGGGCGAAGATCGTCGCGAGTGGATGCTGCTCTACAACGACAAGATCCGATCCGAAGGTCGCATCCGTTTCACGCAGGCGCACGAACTCGGGCACTACCTCCTGCATCGGCATAAGCAAGAGTCCTTCTCCTGCGCCGAGAAGGATGTGGTCAACCTGGAAAGTGACGAAGCTACGATCGAAGCACAGGCAGATGTCTTTGCATCGACCCTGCTTATGCCTTTGAACGACTTTCGTGACCAGATGTCGGGCTCGGCAGACTTCGATGGAATCGGCTCATGCGCGAGCCGCTATGGCGTTTCACTGACAGCTGCAGCATTGCGCTGGCTTCGCTACACAGAAACCCAAGCGGTCCTAGTCGTACATCGCGATGGGTTCATGCGGTGGGCATACTCAAGTGCGCCAGCGCTCAAGAATGGCGCGTTCTATCGAACCCGAAGCCAGACCGTCCCTATTCCGGACACGTCGCTAGCAGCAAACGAGGGCGTGGATCATGAGCGGGGCGGGGTGGAGATTTCGGCTCGCACCTGGTTTCCGCACGCGCCAGCGGATCTGTCATTGCGCGAGATGAAGATCAGCGCAAACGAGTACGATTCGGTGATGACGCTCTTGGTACTGCCGCGCGGATCCAGTGTATGGCAACCCTGGAGCGAACGCGCCGGTAGTAGGCGGTAGCTGATTAGGGACGGCGATAAGCCGTAGCCGTTCGCGATCTGGCGCTGGACAGGGCGACTGTCCTCGCCATCTTGTTGGGCATGAAGCCCCCCATCTACGACGCCTTCGGCCCACCCGGCAAGCACATCGACCCATCGGTTCCAGTTCGACGCTGGGACCTGGGCTTGGCTTATGGCCTGCTGGGTGGCGCGGTAGGTTTCTTCCCCGTTGCGGGGTGGGGGATGGGCATGCGCGATACCGTCCGCGCATTGACGCTGGATCCTGCCTTCTACTCCCAGATCGACAACCCGCAGTGGCTGTCCGACTGGTCTACGCTGGCCGTGGCCACCGCCGTAGGACTGGCAGCGGGTAGTGGGTTGGCGTGGACGGGGCTTATTCCGCGCGCCAACCAGTGGGTAGTCTCTGGCCCCAAGCTCCTGGAAGGGAAAGAGGCCGTCCGCGAGGCGCGCCGACGCTCACCCTCCGAAGCCAAACGCCAAGCCGACACGTTCGGCATGTATCTGCATCCCGACCTGTGGCTGTCAAAGAAGCAGCTGTCGCGCCACATCCTGATGTACGGCTCAGTCGGCAGCGGCAAGACGCAAATCCTGCTGGCGCTGCTGCGGCAGGTCTTCCGGCACAACGAGGCGAAGTGCCTGATCTACGATGTCAAAGGCGACCTGACGAGCCGGTTGCCCGCGTCGATTTGCTCGCCATTCGACCGCCGCAGTCGGGTGTGGTGGGTGGCCCGCGATGTCCGCACTGCCACGCAGGCCGCCGCGTTCGCCGACAGCCTGATCCCGGAAGACAGCGGGAGCGGCAAGTTCTGGACGCAGGCCGCACGACAAATTCTGCTGGGCGTGGTGCTGTCGTTGCAAAACGAAAAGCCCCAGAGGTGGACCTGGACGGATCTGGCGCAGCGTGTGTCCATGAAAGCCAAGGACATGGCCCCAGTTCTGGACAGGAACTACCGCAAGGCCCATGGGCTGATTTCCGACCCCACTTCCCAGACGAGTTTCAACGTGCTGGCCACCCTGCAGGGCTATACCCGCGTCATCGACGATCTGGCGCGGGCCTGGCCGGACTATGAGGTGGGCAAGGACCTGACGCCCGAGACTCCATGGCCAGGAGAGAAGGAAGAAGCCGCATGGAATGCCACGTGGTTGAAGGGCCGGCGGTTGTTCTCAATCACCGACTGGGCCATGGATGGGTACGACGGCCCGAAGAAGGTCATCCTGCAAAGCGGCCCCGACGCTGGGTTGGTCTCGGCCTACATCGCAGCGATGGTCAACGTGGCCGTGCCTGCCATCATTTCGCCCCAGCTGCCGGACAACGAAGAGGGGCGCTTCCTGGGCTTCTTCCTCGATGAGTTGGCGTCCATTGGCAAGATCAACTTCCAGCCACTGGTGGACAAGGGGCGCTCCAAGGGCTGCGTGTGCGTGCTGGCCACCCAGGACCTGGCGCAGCTGCGCGCGCCATCGCTGTACGGTGAACACCTGACCAAGGCGCTACAAGGCATGGTGGGCACCCATGTGATCTGCCAGATCCAGATGGGTGAAACGCGCGACGAGCTATCACGCCTGATGGGGAGCAACAACGTGGCCCGCATGGATCACGGCCCCGGGGCCCGCCTGTCCAATGATGGCAAGCCCGTGGTGTACCCCTCGCAGTTCACCGACCAACTGGGCTTCCGCAAGACCGAGCGCTGGTGGTGGCGCTTCTCCCCCGCCAAGCGAAACGATCCGGGTTTCATCATCCGCGCCCTGGTCCAGCAGGGGGGCGATGTGCTGATGCTGGACTTCCCCGGACAGAAGCTGCCAGACCGACGGCCTGGCCAAGTGCCCGCTCGGTGGACGCAGCGGCCGGCGGGCCTGGAACCCGAGCGCCCCGAAGACAAGATGATGAGCACGTGGGCGGACAAGCCCATGGGCAAGACGTACTCGGGCGAAGAGATCGAGAACCTGTTTCACCATTGAGTTCGCAAGATCAGGGGTTGCCGAAATCAGCCTGACTGCTTCCATGGAAGGGTCCTTCTTCCCCGAGGCCTTCCATGTCGCTGTTCACTCCCACCGGCCATCTATTGCCGTATCCGCAGTTCCGTCAGCACCTGCGTGACGGGGCAGATCCTAATGCGTGCTTTCGAGCCGCGGATCTCCTCGATCGGACTCCGCTTCTGCTAGCGGTGTTGCAGAAAGCGTCAGACCTCGACCATCTGCATGCCCTGCTGGCTGATAAAAGAACTGACGTGACCATTGCGGATATCCAAGGCCGTAACGCGCTTCACTTGGCGTGTGAACGTGGTCATGAAGGCGTTGTGCGGCTGTTGTGCCATGCGGGTGTCGCGGTCAATGGAAGCGACATCGAAGGGCGGAGACCTATCCACTACGCCATCGGCCCGGAGGTGAGTGCGTCGCAGTCTGTGCAGGTTCTACGTGTCCTGATCGAGTACGGCGCAGACATCAATGCCCGGAACAAGTCAGGGCGGACAGCGCTCCATGAGGCGATGTTCAGCGGCTCATCGTTCTGGCACAAGCCCGTGGACGAGAAGGTAGCTTGTCTGTTGAAAGCGAGATGCGCTGTGGACATTCAAGATAAACAGGGCAGAACGCCGATGTTTCTAGCCGCTGTCACCGGGCACCATCGGGTGGTGCGGGCAATGCTCGCCGCCGGAGCCAATCCCGAGCTTGCCCACCGTGAAGGATATCGGCCCGTGGATGCCGTCCGACGCCAGATCGCAGAAGACAGCCTGGGCCTGGACAACCACATGGGGTACTTCGAGGACCTATCGGAGGTGCTGGACATCCTTGTTTCCCACACCCGGGCCCGGCTCACCCAGTTGAGCGGGTCTGTCGTGGCGCGAACGAGCGGCCAGTCTGGAGCGTTAGTCCGGCGGATGTAGTTGCCAAACCGCGCATTCCCGAGACACTGAAAGCCATGCTCAACGTCAAAGACCTGAACTCGCAAGGCCACAATAAGTACGGCGACGCCATGCTTGACTATGCGTGGCAGACCAAGCGGCTGACCAGCTACTACGTCGGCCAGAAAGGTATGGAGAAGGACACTCTGCGCTGGGGTGGCCACGGAGCGGCCTACTTCGACCTGATCGACAAGCCCGTGACCAAGGAACAGATGATGGAGCTGGCCGCCGGCTACTCCCCTGACGGCCAGAAGACTGCCCTGTGCCAGAACGCGGGCGTGCTGCCTGAGCAGAAGGTCAAGCTCGACCGCAACGGCCAGCCTCGCCTGGACAAGAACGGCCAGCCCATCACGAAGTGGGAGGGTGGCCACCAGGTGGGGTACGACTGCAAGCTCAGTCCCCCAAAGTCCGTGTCCATGATGTTCGCCATCTCCGATCCAGAGATGCGCGGTGCGATCTTGGCAGCGCACCGCGACGCGAACGACAAGGCCATGGAGGTGCTGACAGGCGCAATCGAAACGCGCCGCGGAAAGGGCAGCAAGAACTACATCGGTGTGAACGGGCCCATCTGGGTGTCATGCGACCACACCACCGAGCGAGAGAACGGGTTCCATCTCCACACCCACAATATTCTGTTCGGCGTGGCCCAAGGCGAGGATGGGAAGTGGGCTACGTTCGAGAGCAGCGAGCTGTACCGCCACCAGAAGGCCGCCGACGCTGTCTACCAGTCCCATCTGGCCGAGAACATGCGCCGCTTGGGCTTCGGCATTGAGCAAGACGCCCAGTTGAACAAGGAAGGGCAGGACACCGGCATTCGGTCGTGGCGCGTGGCTGGTGTGAGCCGCGACACCGAGCTGATGTTCTCCGAACGGCAGCGCCAGATCTACGAGGCCATGGCCGCCGGCATGTCCCACGACCAGGCCTGGCGCCAGACCCGCAAGACAAAGGACGAACCCGAGCCCGAACAGCTCTTTGCCCAGTGGCAGGAGTCGATCAAGGGCCAAGGCGTGGAGGTTGAGATCCAGCACTACCTGGGGCGGCCCGACGTGCAGGCGCCCCGCCGCACCGATGAGCAGATCATGGCCAAGCTCCACGAGAGCAAAGCAGTGGTCACCGACGCGGACATTCAGTGGGAAGTCTTCCGAGCGCGAGCAGGCGACAGTCCCCAAGCCATTCAGGAGGACGTGCAGCGGCTGCGAGACACCATGGTCAAGATCGCGCCCGAGCGGCAGCACGCCATGGACCAGGGCGAAATCCTGTCGCGGCGCTACACCGAGACGCGCTTCGCATGGTCCGAAGTCGTGGACTGGGAGCAAGAAGTGGTGTGGCGAGCCGAAGAGCGAAAGAACGACCAGACCGTGCAGGTGTCCAAGACCGTACTGGACCAGGCGATTGCCGACTACCAGCAGGAGAAGGGCTTCACGCTGTCCCAGGAGCAAACCAGCGGGCTGTATCACCTGTGTTCGGACTCCGGCGGGCATGCGGTACTGGCGGGTGTGGCAGGCAGCGGCAAGACCACGATTTCCGATGTTTACAAGCGGGCGTTCGAGGCCAACGGCCAGCAGTTGATCGGCGTGTGCGTGTCCAACAAGGCCGCCAGCAAGCTGCAAGAAGAGTCCGGGATGGAAAGCGTCAACATCAAGCAGCTGTTGTCCCGGCTGGAAGGCGGCAAGCCGCTGTCCGCCAGCATGCCAGCGCTCACCAGCAAATCAGTGGTGGTGCTCGATGAGGCCGGCATGGTGCCGACTTGGGAAGTGCGCGAACTCATGCGCTATGTAGACGCTGCAGGCGGAAAGCTCCTGCTTCAAGGCGATACCAAGCAGCTCCAGCCCATTGGCGCCGGGTCGGGCATGGCCTTGGTCTCCGAGAAGCTGGGGCAGGCCGAGTTGACCGAGATCAGGCGCCAGAAGAACGCCGAAGACCGCGATATCGCATTCCTGCTCTACGACCGAGACGAACGCGGCCGGGTCATCCTGGACAACCGTGGGCCCAAATCCAGGGGCGAGGTGTTCGAGAAGAGCAGGACGATCTACGAGAAGCTGGAGGACCGCGGCTGCATCGATGGGTTCGACACCCGCGACCAAGCCATGGACGCTTGCGTGTCCGACTGGTTGAACAGCCACTACGCTTTCGACAACAAGCTTCTGATGGCCTCCGACCACGCCGACATTCAGGCGTTGACGCTCCGGGTGCGCCAAGAGCTACGCGCACGCAACGAGCTGGCCGGGGAAGACCATACGTTCCTCGGGCGGCATGGTGATCGCGAGTTCGACATGAGCGTGGCCCTAGGCGAGCGCGTGCGCTTCACCAAGAACGACAGCGCCTTAGGCGTGAACAACGGCGACTTGGCCACGGTGGAGGGGCTTAGCCGAACAGAGAAGGGGTCTCTGGCACTGAACCTGAGGGTGGTCCGAAGCGGCCAGCCCAGTTTCGCCGTGGCGGTCGATACGGCTGAGTACAGCCATCTGGCGGCAGGCTACTGCCGCACCGTCCACGACGCCCAGGGGCAGGGCGTCGATGATGTGTTTCTGTTCGCCAACCCCAAGATGATGGACAACCAGTCGGCCCTAGTGGCTTTCACCCGACTCAAGGGTGGGCGCTTCCGCATGTACGGCTCAGAGATTGAGCTGGACCAGATCCGCAACAAGCTGGGCGTCGATCACTTGAAGCAGAATGCCACGCAGGAAGGGCTGTGGCAGGAGCGGGCCACCGTCCGCCCGCCCACAATGGAGCAGGACTACGACCAGGTGTTGCGTCGCCAGCAGGGGATGCAGCGGTAGCCTGGAGCGTATGGTGACTAGCGGTTCTGCTCTTCGAATGAGTCCAGCAGATACAGGGCCAGCGAGCCGGCAATGTTCACGCTCAGCAGGGCTTGGCTCGGAGTTGGAGGGCGGGCGGTTGAGGTAGATCCGTGTGCATCTCCGATCTTGCTTCGGAGAGAACCGATCTCCCGCATGATCGTATCGAAGTGCGCCAGAATGGCAGAGTCCTGGCCACTTGGAAGGCCATCACCTACCAGCTTCACTGTGAGCTCGAACAGCTTCTTTCGGTTCTCGGGAACGGGCTCACCGTTTTGCTCGACGATCCACTTCATCACGGACTCAAGAAAGCTGTTGGCGGCCGTGATCGACCCCATGGGATCACTCTTGCTCCGCCCAATGGCTCGGTCCCAGCTGTTGCGCAAGGCTGACTTGTTGTCGCTTGCAGCAATCTCATCGACAAGCTGCTCAATCAGCGTTCCAGGGCCAATCTCCTCAGCCAAGGCTTCCTCGCCATGGTATGTCAGACCGCCAGTCGTAATGACGGCAGTGAAGTATCTTTGCCCGCTGCAAGCATCAACGATTGAAATGGCATCGCGGATGTAGCCCATGTCCTTGGCATGCACCAAAGCGTTGGCGATGGGCTGGAACCTCTTGATCTCCTCCGGCGTGCCATCCTTGGGCTCGAACTTGCTAGTTCCAGATCGGATTAGCCTAAGAACATGAATGAGCCTGGCTTCCATTGGGCTGCGAGATATGATGAGTTGAGGCTAGTGTAGGGCAGTCATCCCCGTAGAGGTCGCCGTTCGCTGGACCTTCCAACCCTTGGTAATGAGCGTCCGCCACGCTTCCAGGCGGCGTAGCAGCCCCATGCGCCGACCCAAATCCACCATCACGTTGGGCGGCTGGATATAGACCCTCCAGCCCTTGATGTGGGCGACCCACCGCCACACGTACTCGCGCTCTTCGGCATCTGCATAGGTGCCTTCGATCGCTTCCAATACCACCATTCGGTGGGGTCTCAGCCAACCGCCGGCTGCGGTCCGATGTTGGCTTGCGCGTTGCTTGGGGTTGATGGTCTGGCCGATGTACACGGCCCGCTCCTGGTCGAAGACCAGCGCGTAGAGGTGGCGGGTGCGCTTCTGGAAGTGGGTTCGTCGCACCCACTGGCTCATTCCGGAAATCCCAGTGCGGCTAGGAACTCGTCCAGCGTGGAGCCGGGCGACCGCACCTTGTTGAAGTGGACGGCCCTTTCGGCCCGCTTGTCGGAGTCAGGCAGTCGAACCGCAATGCCGGCGTTCTCGATGATCGATAGGTCCAGCGCCCACTGCTGGCCTGAGCGCTGTTTCCACAGCGTGTTGGCCTCCCGCAGGTGCTGGTCCAGGGTCACGTCGTCCCAGCCGTTTGTAAGGCGCAGGTGTTCGCGGGCAGCCTGTTCTTCGTTCAAGGATTCGGCTCGACCGTAATGGATGGCGTGGTGGCAGCGGCTGCAGGCACAGACCAGCCGCTTCAAGACCTGGATGCCGTCCACGTAATCGAACCGCTCGTGAGCCTCCAGGTGGATGTCCTGTTCCCGGTTGGCCGTCGTCCCGCACAGCTCGCACTTGCGGCCCGCCCGCAGCTTTACGCCCAGGCTGATCCGCTTCCAGTCGTTGGGTTCAACGCATGAGCGGACATGGGTATACCAGCAAGTGGTGGGGATCAGGTCTACCGCCAACTTGGTGCCGGATCCGAATGCCCGATCCTCGCCCGGAAAGATTTCCACAGGCGGCAGGGGCGTGATCCGGGGCCAATGCTCGGCCAGCGCTGCATCGACGGTAGGCAAGCCATCCGGCGCATACCAGAGTTCGTGATCCAGGCACCAGCGGGCACCTAATGCCTTGGCGTGGTTCTTGTCGTTGAAAGGAACGCGGAAATAGGTCGGCATTCCTTCACGGTAAGAGGGGCGCGTGATCTGGCAACCCCAAACAAGACACCCCCGGCGAACCGGGGGTGGGGCCGCATAGAGACCCTGCGGCGAGGGCGAGGTGGGCCCGCCGCTCTATCAGAGTGTGGAAAGGACGCAGTAGGTCAAGCGGCCACTTTCTTGGAAAACAACACAGCCATGACCTGGGCCATTTCGTCAGGCGACAGCTCCGACAACACCGCCACTGCCGTCTCTACCGCCGACGGTCCTCCGGTGCCGCCCGAAGCCAGGCGCCTGCGGTCGGCTTCCGCCATCTTGCGCCGGATGGCATCCGATTTCGGGTTGAAGTACCTCATGAAGGAGGCCAAGTCATCGTGCCCTGACATCTTGGCGATCATGGCCACGGGCATGTCCTCGCCCAGCTCCGTAATGCGGGTGTGCCGCAGATCGTGCAGCCGCTTGTTCAGCAGGTCCGGTCGGTTGTGTTTTCGGGCGGCGCGCCTGCGTGCGCGCTCCCAGGCCTTCGTGACGGCGTCTGGCCAGATACGGGCGCCAGCGGCAGTCAGGAACACGGCGCCGGTCTGGGTATCGCTGGCTTCGCGGCGACGCGCCAGCATCTCGACCACTGCAGGGACGAAAGGAACGGTGCGCTCCCGCGGCAGGTCTTTGCCGTTGACCCGGCGGCTCTTGGTGTTCGTGAGCTTTGCTGCAGTGTTGTCCGAAGTCACCCGCTCCCAGTCCAGCTTGACCGCCTCACTACGACGCATGGCCGAGTAGCGGTTCATCACCACCACGTCCCGCGTGGCCTGATCGCATTCTTTCATCTCGTCCATGATCCAGCCGAACTCTTCATCGGTCAGGGTCTCGTCCCGACCGGGATCCTTGGTGATTGGCGGCAATGGCACCTTGGTCAGTTCCAGGTCCAGCCCCCACTCACGGATGGCATGGCCCATCACCGTGCGGATGGTCTGGATGAGCTTGATGCAGGCGTTGTTCTTGGGTGGCTGTCCGTTGCGGCCCTTGTAGTGGAGCAGGATGGACCGGGGATGGGATCGTGGGTGCTCCGTATAGAAGTCAGTGGGCACCAGTTCGTCCATCGTCTTGCCCAGCACGGGAGCGAACGCTTTGTTGCGGGCGTTGGCGCCTTTCTCGGCGATACCCAGCAGGACTCGCACGCGAGAGCGATCCGAGGCGCATGAGCGATACTTGATCGAGCCGTCGTCCAGGCCTTCCAGGTACTTCGTCAGCAGGGCTTTCAGCGTCCATGAGCTGGCCTGGGCGCTTCGTGAGAACTGCTTGCCGGACTTGTCCAACGCAAGCCATTCGGCTTCGGCCCAGGCTTCCGCCTGCCTCTGCCAATGGAGCAGATCTTTCTCGGTGTAGCCCCCGGTCTTGGGGCTGATGGACAGCTTCCAGACGTGGGTCTTGTCGCGATAAACGGCATTGTCCTTCTGCCACCGGATACGCGCAGCCCATCGAGGCTCGCCAACGGCTATAAAGAACACGCCGGGAACGGATGACTGCCAGTCCTGGGCCAGTAGCGCCTTGGACTTGGCCCTGGCGGCCATAACGGCCTTGGAAGGACGTGCCACGAGATTGCCCTTGATTTGCCCCGATTACGGAACTGTACTATAAAATGATCGCACAATCAGTAACATACAAGACGCGCATGTTCCACCAGGAGCAGAAGATCGAGCGTTCCGGCCTGCTGGATCTGTTCCCGCGCATCGAGATCATCTCTGAGAAGGACCAGTCGACCTACGCCAAGGTATTGGCCGAGTTCAACATGCCAGCCGAGCGTTTCGTGATGATCGGCAACTCGCTGCGCTCGGATATCGAGCCGGTGCTGGGTCTGGGCGGCTGGGGCATCCACACCCCGTACGCGATGACCTGGGCACACGAGGCCGAGCATGGTGTCTCCGCGGAAGAACCGCGCCTGCATCACGCCGATACCGCTCACCAGTGGCCGGAAGCGGTGCGCGCTGTCGCCGCGCAGGCCGCAGCGGCGCAAGGCAACTGAGGTGAGCGCGGCCAGCTCCCGGCAACACCTGCGTCGGCCAGCCTTGCTGCTGCGACTTGGTCTGCTGGCAGCTGCCGTGTTGCCACTGCCGTTGCTGGCACAACAGCCGGCAACGGCAGCGGTGGCCGAGGCCTACGCGCCGGCCACCGGTGACGCCTGGGTGGACAAGCAGCTGGCCGATATCAACGCCTATGCCGCGCGTTACCCGGAAGCCTTCGTCGACGAGCTGGCGCGTTATGCCAGCGCCCGCCCGGGCTATGTGCAGGCCTTGCTGCAGGACCATGGCTGGAAGCCCGGCGATGTCTATCTGGCCTGCTTCTGGGGCAAGCTCAACGGCAGCAACTGCCGCGCCGCGGTGAAGGCCCGCGCACAGCAGCCGGAGGCGAGCTGGAAAGAGGTGCTGGCCGGTCTGCAACCGCCACCGGACAACCTGCGCTGGCGCGCCCTGCGCCATGCCATCGTCGCCAGTTTCGACCACTGGGACCGGCCGATAACCCTGGACCCGCTGCTGCAGCGTCAGCTCGGCGACCGCGCCCAGCGCGAGGTGGCAGCGCGCAAAAGCGCTGCGGAGTAACCCGCGGCGGTATTTGCTGCCGTACAGATAGGCGCAGGGGGCGATTCCGGGCGAAAATGGCGTTCCTTCGATTTCGCGTCAAAGCGCTTTGTCATGACCGCCGACCGTTTCGTTTCGCCCGATCACATCCGCAGCCTGTTCTCGCAGGCGATGTCGCATATGTACCGCACCGAAGTGCCGTTGTACGGCACGTTGGTGGAACTGGTTGGCGCGATCAACGCCGACGTCCTGGCCGCGCAACCGGAGCTGGCTGCGCAGATGCAGCGCAGCGGCGAGCGCGAGCGCCTGGACGTGGAGCGCCATGGCGCGATCCGCGTCGGCACCGCGCAGGAGCTGGCCACGCTTGGCCGCCTGTTCGCGGTGATGGGCATGCAGCCGGTGGGTTATTACGATCTGTCGGTGGCCGGCGTGCCGGTGCATTCCACTGCCTTCCGGCCGGTGGATGGCGAGTCCTTGAACCGCAACCCCTTCCGCGTGTTCACCTCGCTGCTGCGGCTGGAGCTGATCGAAGACGCCGCACTGCGCGAGCAGGCCGCCGAGATCCTGGCCCGCCGCAACATCTTCACCGCTGGCGCGCTGCAGCTGATCGAGCAGTGCGAGCGCGATGGTGGCTTGAGCGAAGACGATGCCTGGCGCTTCGTCGTTGAGTCGCTGGAGACCTTCCGCTGGCACAACGAAGCCACCGTGTCGCTGGAGACCTATCACGCCCTGCATGGCGCGCATCGTCTGGTCGCCGACGTGGTCAGCTTCCGTGGGCCGCATATCAACCACCTCACCCCGCGCACGCTGGACATCGATGCCGCGCAGGCGGCGATGCATGCGCGTGGTCTGGCGGCAAAGGCTGTGATCGAAGGCCCGCCGCGCCGCGACTGCGCCATCCTGTTGCGCCAGACCAGCTTCAAGGCGCTGGAGGAACTGGTGCATTTCCCCTCCGGCGCGGACAACGACGCCGGTACTCATACCGCGCGCTTTGGTGAAATCGAACAGCGCGGCCTCGCGCTGACGCCGAAGGGCCGTGACCTGTATGACGCCCTGCTTGCGCAGGCACGCGGCGGCGAAGGCAGTGCCGGTGGTGACTACATGCAGCGCCTGCAGAGCGCGTTCGCCGCGTTCCCTGATGACCATGCAACGCTGCGCCGCGAAGGCCTGGGTTATTACCGCTACGGCCTGACCGATGCGGGCCTTGCCGCTGATGCGGAAACCCGTGCCTTGCCGGCGGAAGTGTTGATCGAGCGCGGCCTGGCCAGTGCTGATCCGATCATCTATGAGGATTTCCTGCCGGTGAGCGCGGCGGGTATTTTCCAGTCCAATCTTGGTGGTGGTGAGCAGCGGGCCTATGCCGCGCGTGCCAACCGCGATGCTTTCGAGCAGGCCCTGGGCGCGCCGGTCAGCGACGAGTTCGCGATCTACGAACGCCTGCAGGCTGAGTCGCTGGCAGCGCTGAGCGCCTGATGCATTGCCCCCTCCCTTTGCCGCAGGCAAGGGGAGGGTTGGGGAGGGGGCTCTTGCCGTCTGTATTTGGGGGCGGCGCCACGCCGCAAGAAGGAACCAAAAAAACAACCAAAAAAAAAAAGAAACGAACAAACAAAAGAAAA